>DAOUMT010000304.1:0-13999 GCA_034409195.1 Dehalococcoidia bacterium | reverse complement strand
AGACCGAAGCGGTCCACCGGCAGATAGGTCACTTTGAAGCCAAACTCCTCCAAGTAGTGGCAAGTATGCAGCACAGCATGATGCTCGATCGCAGAGGTAATGATGTGGTTGCCTTCTTTCTGCAAAGCAAAGGCAGCACCTTTCAGTGCAGTGTTGTCAGACTCGGTGCCGCCGCTGGTGAATATGATCTCTCCGGGTTTACACGCCAAAACTTTGCTCACATTCGTGCGTGCTTCGTCAACTGCCTTTCTTGCCTCCTGAGCGATGTAGTAAATGCTTGAGGGGTTGCCATAAGTCTGGCTGAAATAAGGAAGCATCGCCTCGAGAACCCTGGGATGAACCGCGGTCGTTGCTGCGTGGTCCATGTAGACTAATTTATGCTTCAACTTTCCTCCTCCGCAGAGACATTTGCCTTACTTCTAAACCATCGGCAGAACACAAGTCGGCTAGTGTTGTCGTATCAAGCACCTGAGCTACGCTATCGCGCACCTGTTCCCAAAATGGCTTTGAGGGACAAACCATTTGCCTCCGGCAGTAACCGGGCTCTACGCCCTCTGACACACACTCAGCTGGAGCAAGAGGCCCTTCCAGAGCACGGACCACCTGTCCTGCGGTTATCAATGCAGGCTCGGCAGTCAATCGATAGCCTCCACGTGCTCCACGAGTTCCTTCCACCAGACCAGCTTTGCGCAATACAGCCATAAGCTGCTCCAGATAGCTCAAAGAGATATCTTCTGAGTCGGCGATCTCAGCCAGTGAGATAGGCCCTTTGTGATAACCCTGCGCCAGCGCTATCATAGCCCGCAGTCCGTAGCGAGCCTTGCTGGAAAATTTCATAGCATCAATTCCTTGTACTTTAGTAGGAATTATAACATCTTGGTGCACTACTGTCAACACACCATGTGAGCAGATTATCCTTGACAATGAGGAGTGGAACTTATACAATTCGAAGCGGACTCAAGCGGCTTCGCGGCCCCGTGGTGTAGCGGTCTAACATATCTGCCTGTCACGCAGAAGATCGTGGGTTCGAATCCCATCGGGGTCGCCACTTAGTAATTTTGTTTGACACCCCGGATATGCTAGGTCAAAGAAGGGGACAAACTCTGGCCGGGGAGTCACTCCCAATACTAGACTATCCTTCACCCATACAGCCTCAAATAGTTCCGTCGCCAGGCGGTTGCGGTCTTCTTCGTCTGCCGCCTCCCAGGCTGAGCCCATGCTGTTTAAGAATTGGGCCATCCTCCCCAGATAATCGGGTTTTGATTGGGTAACAGTAAGTCTGGCTAATCTTGCCTGCAATTGCTGCCGCTCGGCCAGATATTGGGCATATTCCATGTCACCAATACGGTAAAGGTTCTTAATCCTATTAAGCTCGCCTTTAATGCTGTTAATCTCGGTTTCAACTCCTATGTCATTGTCAATTCCCCGGCAATAGACCAGCATCTTTCCCTTGTAGTCCTCTGGGAGCTTAAAGGTTTGAAGGTACGCGGCCATCTGGCTTTCCAGAGTAGAAAGTATTGCGCTTTTTGCCTTGCAATCTCCAAAGTCTATTCGTTTACTACACTGGAGTCTGGTATTATAAGAATAACCTACCCGCAATCGGCTCCCACACAGGGCGCATCGGGCTATCCCTGAAAGTGAATGCTTGTGACCTTTAGCGGGGATAGTTTGTGGAATCGTCCGCCGTCTGCCCCTAGCTTGTTGTGCCGCCTCAAACAGTTCCAGAGGAATAATCGGGCTGTGTTTGCCTTTTACCCACCCACCTTTACCATCGGGCAGTTTCCCAATGTAAAAGCAGTTCTGCAACATACCGCCTATGGTATCCTTTGAGAAGGGGTTTTGACCATGCGTCCCCCATGTCCGGTATCCTCGCGCATTAAGCACCTGGGCAATGCTTTTGGGTGTCTCCCCCCGAGCTGCGAGCTCAAAGGCTAATTTTAGCCCTTCGTAGGTAGGCTGGCGCTCCTGGATTATCTCACCCTTTTTGTCCTTGATATACCAGATTTCGTCATGAGGCTTAGGTATTCCATCTGGCCCTTTCATAACACCAAAGGGCAATATGCCGTTGTATAGCCCCTGGGCCTTGCGCTCGTTCTTGCCCTTCTTGGTCTCCTGGGAGAGGTTATCGGAATAGAACTGAGCCAGGCCACCTAGCAATGTCAAGAATAGTCTCCCTGAAGGAGTGGTGTAATCTATTTGCTCAGTTATGGAGGCGAAGGCAACACCAGCCTGGCCCAAGGCATGAAGAGAGTTCTCAGTTATCCGCTGGTTGCGGCTGAAACGGTCTAGCTTGTGTACTACCAGCACATCATAGACATGAGCCTGAGCATCGGCTAGAGCCTTTTGAAAAACTGGCCGCTTGCTAAGTTTGTCTGTGCGGGCGCTCTTGCCTTCTTCTATGTATTCGGCCACTGGCTCCCAACCCCGCCCTTGACACAATAACTTGAAGGCCCGCTTCTGGGCCTCGATGGAATAGCCCTCTAACTGCTCCGGTGTTGACACCCTGGCATAAAGTGCTGCTTTCATTGCTGAACCTCCCTACTTGATACTACTTCGGTCCTGTGTTTTCGGATAAATGCCCTCAGGTCGCTTCTGAGTATTCGGGTGTATCGCGTGCCTCTCCTAACGACAGGTAGCTCCCCTTCCTTCATCAGCTTGAATACATGAGACCGATGCACCTTCAAAACCTTCGCTACCTCGTCAACAGTCAAAAGTTCGTCTTCCATCGCCTCTACTATTTAGGACTCCTTTCTACTCCTTGACGGTAGCACAAAGAGGCATAGATGTCAAGCCTATTGAGGAAATTGTGAGTCTAGTTAGATAATGTGGTAAAATCGGACAAATCATCTATTGTATCAGCAATCAAAGAGGCTATAATATACCCAAGCTAGGTAGCTCACTTCATGAGTATGAAACTATACACAATACCATCAAATAGCCTCCTATCGAGGCAATCTACTGTTGGTGACCTAATCTTCAAGGTAGAACAGTCACCTACTTTCTTTGACTCAAAGAAGTCTCCAATTCATCGTTGGTACGGCATAGTACCGGGTTTCTCCCATGCCTCTGTTGTGCGAGCTTTCTTGGAAAATAGTCTGACAAGGGATTCTGGGACAGTCCTTGACCCATTTACAGGTTGCGGAACTACAAATGTCGCTGCCAAAGTGTTTGGCATTAGGTCTATTGGGGTTGAGGCACATCCGCTTCTCGCAATGGTAGCAAGGGTTAAGACTACTTGGAACTTTAAAGGCTATGACCTGTCAAAGGAGAGCAGTAGCTTCCTAGAAAAGGCTAGTAGGCTATTGCCACGACAAACTAGGCTCTGCAATCTACCCAATTTCATAACCAAGTTGTATGATGAAGGAACCTTGGGAGAATTGCTGGCGCTGCGTGAACTAATTAGGTTTAGAGTAAGAGATTCTAAGTTGAGAGACCTATATACTCTGGCTCTCTTGAGAACCTTGCGAGAGGCGACTTATGCAAAGGTAGACGGCATTTACATAGCCCCTGAGACAAAGAGGAAAACCCGTAAGCCAGCCCTAGTAGCTTTCAAAGAAGCATTGAATATGATGGTCTCTGAGCTTCTCATGGTGCAGAATTTGGACTATGCTGAGTCCACAATCATACAAGGCGATTGTAGGGATATGCAGGAGATTTCGGACAATAGCATTAGTTTCGCCTTCACTTCACCACCTTATCTAAATAACTTTGACTATGCAGAAATGACACGACTGGAACTCTATTTCTTAGAAATGGCTAACGACTGGAGCAGTATTACTAAGAATATCCGTAGTAAGCTGATAACAAATACAACAACCCAAGTAAACGGTACAGATAGGCAAAGCCTCAGGGTAATAGATGAAATACCGGCTAGTGTTCGGGCATTTATTGAGTGGGCACAATCTAAGCTAGCAGAGATACGAGTGACCAAGGCAGGAAGGAAGGACTACGACATCATTATTGTTAAGTATTTCAATGATATGTGGAAACACTTTATGGAGATGTATAGAGTCTTGCATCCAAATAGTGTCTACATTCTAACATTAGGTGATTCTGCGTTGTACGGAATTCATATTCCCACTGATGAGATTCTAAGGGATATTGCTCTTGGTGTTGGTTTCAGAGGTGGTGATATAGAACTGTTGCGGACACGGGGGTACAGGTCACAGATAGATTTTGGCAAACGGCCTCGAACGCCCCTGAAAGAGGTTAAATTAAGACTTCTGAGGTGATACAGTGATACTAGACATTGTTCAAACTGCCATTAAGACTTGGCAACCTCCCTCCAAATCACCTACTGCCAATGGCCGATGGGTAGGTTCATTCCTTGAGGAATCGATAAAGGAACATTTAAAAGAGACAATTCCTCAATATATAGAGAAATTCGGCGGTGCTATTGAATATCCAGATGTATCTCTCAAGGATGAAGTAGGAGCATATGCTTTTGAAATCAAGGCTACAGAAAAAGATGCTCATGTCAACAACAGAACCAAGTCACCTGAATCTATGGCCAAAAATTACCCTAAGTTCAAGGAACATTGGGTAATCGCACCTTTTTACAGACTTGACCGTGAGGCAAAGCTTTTCAGTGATATAGAAGTATTCTATATTGAACTGTGGAAATACACGTCTACATCGTTCAAAGACTATTCTGCACTAGCGGCACTTGGTAAACTTGAGTATATGCTGAGGACACAGAGCACACCTTTCGCATTTCGGTCTGAACAAGAGTTCGTTGACTTTTTCACATACATGAGCAAACACCCAGGCCCTATCATAGATAGAAATCGACTAGCAAAAGAGTGGCTTAAACAATCTAGAGCAAAATAGCAATCATTCCATCAGTTTGAACCTTAATCATCCTTATCGCCATTCGGGTACACTATCATATCTAATACCCAGATGTCCCGTTCTCTTTATTTCTGGTCAAACTCTTTTGCTCAAAATGACGCACTACCCGATTTCCCCACTGCTTGACATTCTCGCTTGGGTGTCGTATACAAGGGACGGATATAGGTAGATTGATTGGTCGATACCGGTAAGAACTGAGGGGGCACCTAGAGGGGTAGCAAAAATGACGGAAGAATCCAAATCAATATTCAACAATCTGAGATACATCTTGAATGCGCCTATAGTCAATATATTTGTCGTTTTTGGCATAGTGCTTATCGGCCTTTCATTTTTTAGTTTCAGCAAAACAAACGGAATAATATCTTCTACCATCCCACATTGGATAATGTTTGGAATAGGTTGTGGGCTAGTTACCTTTGGCTTGATAATTTTCTTGCTGACTGGCGAAGCCATAAGAATAAACAAGAGGGTAAATCTCAAAAAGGGGCTGAGGATTAAATTAGGCTCAATTTCAGTTAATTTGAGAGTCGGTAGAATTGAAGAAATTTCTGGCATGGATAAAACAGCAGCCGTGGTACTACCTGCAAATACAACATTCGTTGATGATTGTATTACGGATAAGAATAGTGCTCTTGGTGCATATATGCTGGAACATTACCCTGATAGAATAGAGGAAATTAAGAAGTCCATTACGGAGACGCTTCAAGCGTCAGGAACTTCCAAGAGCAACGACAATACCTATCCTGCAGGAACTACTATTATTCTACCTTCGCCTTATGACCAGCCAGTTAGAATATTGGTCACTGGCGCTACTGTTAGGAAAGAAAGTAGCGGCATTAAGGCAGAGCCAAGTACCATTTGTGCTTGCATACAGAATACATTCAAAAAAACTTCAGATAAGAAGATTTCAGAAATCCGTATGCCAATATTAGGTAGTGGACATGGAGGACTAGAAATAAACTCAGCGTTGCTCTTTTTACTGCTTAGTATTCGGTACAATGCCAGGTACTATTACCATATAAAGTCAATCGAGATTTTAGTCACCGAAAATGGTGAAAAGAGCTTGAAGGACATTTACAGATTGCAGTATTTGATTCTATTAGGAAAGGTAAAAAATGATTCTATATCATTATACAAATAGGAGTTCTCTTAATTCGATTATCAGGAGCGGACGATTGAGGCCGTCAAGTCCTTGGACATCCGCAGACGCCGCTTACGGGACAGGGTGGTATTTTACCGACCTTGGCCCTGATACATGTGATATGGATGTAGCCTACTATTGCTGGAGAAATACTTATCTCATACGTAGTAGAGTCAAATTCTATGTAGCATACGATATACCACCTTCGTTGCTCAGAACGTGCCGCAAGCACGTATATATGTTAAAAAAGTGGGATGAACAGCGAGTCAGACGTGTCAGATATGGCGAGAAACCAGATTGCGGTCAGAAACCTTGTAGAACGTGCCCAGATGGTCAGAAATACGGATTTTAACTGTAGGCAAAACGTAATCGTTGCCACCAAAAATGATGAGCACAGTGTGATGGATGTTTGCAGCGCTATTCAACACCATTAAAATAGGCAAGCTGATGATTGTATATCACTACACGAGCAAACAGTCTTTTGACGAGATTATTAGGACAAGCAGCATCAAACCATCTGACCCTTGGACTACTATGGATGCTACATTTGGTGAAGGATGGTATTTTACTGACCTAGGGCCTAACATCTGTGATATGGAGATAATGTATTATTGCTGGAGAAATACAAGTGTTTTCGATAGACTCGAATGTTATATGAAATTCGACATACATAACTCCATATTGCAAAGCTGCCGTCCACATGTATACATGGTCGCTGTTGACAAGTGGAATGCAGATTCAGCGAAATATCTAGAGGGTGGTGCAACAACAAACTGCTCTTCGAAACCTTGCGCGACTTGTGAAAAGGGGAAGATGTACAGAATATCACCTCAGGTGTAAGACATTTCGATTTCATTCTTCCTGCAAATATCTGGCACTCCTGCTAAGGCGACGGGCGAGGGGACTCTAGCAATCCACCAAATCTTATAGCCCACCTTCCTCAGCATCTCGGTGGGCTTGAGCTTAAGTGGGGCAACCAGGCGGTTGATGAAGTTCGGGTCAGCAAAGATAGGCGAGAGGCGTCACCCGGGGTGGAACATCGAATTGAGGATGGGTGGCAATCTAACCTGAGAAACGACAGATTGATAAAAATCACAAAAAAGCCCGCCGATATTCTCAAGTCGGCCTTTTGCACAACTAAGGAAGACACAGACTAGTGTTTAGCCAAAATTACTTCCCTTTCAATAGTTTGAACAGTTTTCTGCACGGGTGGAGATGCAAAATGATATAGCCGAGATTAAACTTCGTGCCGAAAAAAGGCCGGGCGAGCTGCTCAAGGAAATGGAGAAGAATTCAGGTCAACATCGCCACCTCCAAATCCGCCTGGCTAAGCCATCAAACAATTTACTGTGTCACATGCTTGGGCGAACCTTCCCTAGCATCTTTTCATCAGTCTCTTTGGCTTGCCTTGACCGCCGCCAGTCCATCAACCTGGGCAGGAATATCAATATAGTTGCTGCAATAGCCAGTATGAGAAGTGCCCACTTCACCCAAGCATAGTCTTCCTCAGATTTGGCTTGCTTTCCCAACTGGTCTAGCTCAGCCCTATATTCTTTCAATTTTGCCGAGCCCTCATCAGGGCTCATTTCACCTTTAAGCACGGCATCCAGTTCATCAAGGCCAATGCTGTGAGCGCCTTTCTTATGCCCAGCCAAGCCCTGAGAAGTCTTAAAGGTCTTGCCACACCGTTCACAGACGTAATCTGCCGTGTCAATCATGGCATCTGTCCTCCTTTTGGCATATACTAGGGCTGATTTTGTGAGCCCTCACCAGCCCTCAGCCCTGGTGAGCCCTGGGTTTATAGTGATTAAAGGTATCATACCTCACCATTTTCGGCGCAATTCAGGTTTCTGGTGCTTTGACTTGCTTTTAGCTGTATCAATAGCGCCTCTATGGTAGGCGGGTCATTGATAAATCCTCTAAAATGCCTCCCATCCTTGGGACAGGAGACAGCAATGGAGACATTCCCCCGGCTGCTCCCGGCCAGCCTGACCTTCACGGGCTCACCACAAACAGGGCAGAGAATGGTCTTCACTATACTATAGTCCTCTGCATTCAAGATAGAATTGGCAAATATGCGTCAATGCCAGGGCTCTGGAATTTGCCAGTCCAGCCCTGGTTTTCGACTCTTTCTTTGCCGAATCTATTGCCTTTTGCACTATCTGATACTGACTATTATCAAGAACTGCCTGAAACTCGTGCCTGCCCTGGGTGATCCTCTTTTTCCAGTAGTCGAAAGGGTCTTCCACATTGGAATGCCTCATGCTAATTAAAGCATCAATATCCTCTTTGCTATCCGGAAGATATGCAAGGATTTCACCCTTATCAAGCCCAGTCAGTATGTCCTCGACTAGCGCTGCCCTTAGCCCTAAGTCATCTTCACCGTGAAGGTGGTTAAGGGTTTGAGCCAGTAGCCTGGCCCTGCTATCGGAGAGCTCAACGATAACACAAGGAACGGTCTTCAAGCCGAGTTCCTGATAAACCTTAAGCCTCTGATTCCCCGACAACACTTCATAGCTGTCATCGCCTATTGGCCTCGCTACAAGGGTCTGCACTTCGCCAAAGTCCTGTATTGACCGCTTGAGCTTGGCAAGTTGCTCTGGCCGTCATCATGTTTGGGTTCCATGCTGCCGGGTTTAGCTTCTCAATCGGAACCTGCTGAACCTGCATCGTTTTCCTTCGGATATGACAATATGGGCGCTCTTAGCCTATTTCTCCATGACGGGTCAAGAAAGTAGATATACTTATGCTTGGGCATCCTGGAAACAGTTTTGGCTTCGGGAGCTAATGCTTTAACGAATTCAAAAGACGAACTCCCCAGTCTATGGCTCAAAGTCCTGGTATGTCTCAGCTTGCCATCGCCGACATCAATAAGCTTTCTTGACTGCGATTTGCCCAGATAAAGCCAGTTCGTAGCCTGATAGATTCTGCCAAGATGCCCCTGAGAGGGGTCAGCATAAGTGAGCACAAACTTTGCTGGACTATATTTCCGCAGCAGCCTTAAAGCAATACCGATAACTCGGCTTTCACTATTAGCTGGTAATTCGTCCGATAGCCATAGTCTGGCTAAGGTAACGCAGTCTTCAGGTTTAGCCCCTTCAACAACCCTGTGTGCTTCTAGGTTGCCGCAGTTAAACTGGACTGCCCCCAAAAGCCTTTCACCCATAAAAGCACCCAGAATCAGCCTCGTAGATGCAGAAATAGAATGGGTGTAGTGATGCTTCTCAAAAAGCTTCTGCGCTATCTGATATGGTATTACCCTCAGCTCTATGTCTTTAACTCTCATGGCTTACCTTTAGCGCCAGGGTCGGCCTTGAACCGCCATCTCCCCGATGGCATCAGGGTGTCCTGCCATTGAACGACTGGCGCATGGCTCGACATTGATAGAGTTTCATGGACATTCATGGAAAGGATGATACTTTCCTCCCAAATGAAAGCTAATTCAGGCACCGATTGCATACTCCCATGTTATATCACCTATCGTCCCCAGGGCTTTTCGGCCCCTCCTGTGGGCATTTCATAGCTTCTTTCCGGGCAATATCAGCCACGATAACGGCCAGGCGTATCAGTGCTGGCGGCAGTGGCATAGTGGACGGCTTTGTGGGCTTAGCCCTGCGCTTCCGCATCCTCCGCTCTGTTGGGTTCGCCATTTAATCAAAATCCTTCTATAATCCCAGTATAGAAAGACAAGACAGATAAAAATGCATAAAGCGAAGCTGCGATTTGTGTCAAATAGGATAAATGAACCTGAGAACGGCATAAATGAACCTGTCAAGGGGGGATTTTGTGAGTAAGGGCAAAAAAGTGAAGGGTACTGCCAAAGAGAAAAAAGTCC
Organism: Dehalococcoidia bacterium; assembly: GCA_034409195.1. Classification (GTDB taxonomy): domain Bacteria; phylum Chloroflexota; class Dehalococcoidia; order SZUA-161; family SZUA-161; genus JACWAE01. The sequence goes on along the minus strand of DAOUMT010000304.1, from coordinate 4,172 downwards.
TCAAGTTGTTAGAGGAATACAGTGTTAAGTCTGTGGCATCTTACTGCGACCTCAGTGAAAGCGAGGTTAGGAAAATTAGAAAGGCGAAGCTGGTATCTGCTCAGGAAACACCGCCCCAAATAGCGGTTCAGGAAGCACTGTCCGAGCACCAGAAAGCCCTTCGTAAACTTGCTGAATCTCTGAGATACGAACTCAGAGTGCCTAGCCCAAGAGAGGCACAGGTGGAAACGTTGCCCAAACCACAACAGTTGAAAGATAATGCCGGAGCGCAACTAGAAGCGCTAGCAAGGATGTTCGTGCCAGGGCCGAAATGGCGGTTCGGCACAGACAGTTTTGAAGCCTTTGGATTTCAGGCAGAAGGCCATCCGCTTTTTGAAGGGTTGCTTGAGCACCTGGACGATAAAAATCTCGCCAATAAATTCAAAGAACTTAAAAAGAGCCTTAAGGAGTATATTTTGCTTTGTCATAACCAGGAAGGGAAAGTTGACATTTTACAGTTGGAGCGGATGCCGCAGGTAACAGACCTTCTTAGACAATCAGAGCAATTAGTCCAAGAGCTGACTCGTGGACTTGACTTGTATATCCACGGGATAATATTCCCTGGCAAATGTCGCTTCTGTCACCCTTGATTGAGGTCTTTAGGTCACCGCTGCTCGCTTTAATGTCACCCGTATGGTCTCATAGCTGACACCGATTTCCTGGGCTAGTTCCCGCAAAGACTTTCCGTTGACCTTTGCCTCTTTGAGGACTGGCACCATGCTGCTGGGAATAGCCTTGCGCCTTTTTGGGGCTGGTGGTTGCCAGTGTGGTAAACTACCTATGAGATAGATTACGAACTCACCAGTAGATTTCCCATCGGGGTCGCATCTTCATTACTTTGTTGACAAATTCCTCGTAGTTTAGCTCAAAAAACGGCTCTAGCTCAGGTTGCGGTTTAACTGCCACAACTTGATCGTCTTTTATCCATATCTCCTGAAAGAGACTGCGGGCCAGCTTGTTTCTCTGCTCGCCGGAGGCTGCCCTCCACGCTTGACCAATGTTGGCCAGAAACTCAGCCAATTTGTCTAAATTCGACAAGCGTGTTTTAGGTGCCAACGCGACTATTTCCTTTTGGATCACTTCTTTCTCCCGCTGGTAGTCCTCCTCGCTTATGTCGCCCCATTTGTAAAGCTTCTTTGCCCTGTCCAACTGAGTTTCCCACCTCCCTCGCTCCTCATCCGTATTGTCATAGGCTGCTTCCAACTTACTGTGAGCCTCTAGGATCCTCTTCTGATAGTCCTCTGGGATATGAAAAGTGTCGAGGTATTCCTCTATTTGTTTCTCATATACATCAACTGCTGCTGATCTCTGCCCGCAATCCCACCCTTTCGCACGGTTGTAGCACCCAAGCCTTGCTTGCCCCTTCTTCGTGCAGGCTATGTGGATTCTGCCCTTACAATACCAGCAATGAGTTATGCCACTCATGGCGCAAATCTTCCTCTCTCTACGACATCGCCCGTGAGTTGACGTGGCATTGCGCCGCCGCATTTCCTGTGCCTCATTCCAAAGGTGCTCGCTTACAAAGGCTTCATGTTTCGCCTTCACCCATTTCCCGTTTCCATTCCCTTCCGGCAGGTAGCCCAGATAGAACCTGTTAGTAAGGATCCCCCTGACCGTATCCTTTGCAAACAGGCTGCGTCTTTGATTCCCTGCGGTGCGATAGCCCTCCGAATTTAGCAGCTGTGCTATTCTTCTGTCACTTTCACCCTGCGCAGCAAACTCGAAGGCCATGACTAGCCCGGGGTAGGTATTCGGGTCCGGCACCGGTACACCATCCTCCCCCTTCATTGCGCCGAACGGCAATAAACCACAATACAGCCCCTGTGCCTTCCTTTCTGCCCATCCTTTCTTTGTTTCCTGGCTAAGGTTATCTGAGTAATATTGGGCAAAAGCCCCCAGAAGGGCCAAGTGCACCTTGCCCGAAGGCGTGGTGAAGTCCATCTGTTCGTTGATGGACACAAAGGCAACTCCTCCCTTCAGGAGCTTATCAAAGTATTCCAGGGTGATCCGAAGATTCCTGGAGAAACGATCCAACTTGTGCACTACCAACACGTCGAATTTTCCCGCCAGCGCATCTGCAATCATTTCCTTAAATACCGGGCGTTTGTTCATATCCTCAGTCCTAGCAGATTTGCCCTCCTCAAGGTATTCGTGTTTAGGTAGCCATCCTCTTCCCTGACAGAGTGCCTGAAATGCCCTCCTCTGAGCGTCTATACTATATCCCTCAGTCTGCTCCTCAGTGCTGACCCTTGCGTATAATGCTGCTCTCATTCCTTGACTCTCCTAGCCAGTTTCTTCTCCCTCTCGATCTTCTCCGCTATCGCCTCTTCAAGCCACCGCCCCAACGTCTTGTTCTGAATAACGGCGGCAACCTTACCCTTACGGAGAATGCTGAGTCTTATCTTGATGCTGTGGGCTACTCTTGGCTCTTCCATGCCTTCTACCGTAACAGTAGTAACACCAGATGTCAAGGGCTTTCCAGCTCAAAAGGGGAACTTTTTATCGAAGAGCATTAAACAGAAGGTTGGCAGGCACACATTCTCAAACCCTGGCAGAAACACAGAACCCGATCAAGTCCTGCAGAGACTGGGGCAATCTCACTAGACTATCATCGCTCCATTTGACATCAATCACAAGGCATCGGATTATGAGGGCACGAAAAAAGTCACTTCCAGTCGTTCAAATCTCTGGCTACAGCATTCAAAGAATCCGTCAGATGAGTGCTCATTTGTTCATCAAAATGTTCAAAAATTTTCTGATTTCGACACAAGTCAGGAATCAGAGAAGAGATTCACGCCACTTGGGGTTTGCAACGGGGCCTTCCCCGGCGCTTCCTGGCTTTTCGGCGCTTCTGAACAGGGGCTTTAAGGGGTGGTGAGCCGTGGCATCCAATAGATAGGACTAAAAGCCGCATTCCATAGCCCGATGCAGGTCTCCGTGGACTCCTGTGGAGTCCTAAGCTATGTCCTAATTCCCGCTATTAGGTTAAGGCTTTTGAAGTCTCTGTCCGTGGCATCTTCTTTCAGGTCAGTGCCCTTGATCATCCCTTCTGCCATGCAGATCTCCTTGGACTCCACAGGAGTCCTAAGTGCTAGTCCAATTCCTCCTAAAGATCAGTTGATTTATTACGTTCGGCCTGCTTGCCTGATACCATTAATTTGCTGGACTTTCCGGAGTACTGGACTTTGAAAAGTCCTAACGAAGCTAAAAGCCCAGACTCTATGATGTTCAATGTCCAGAGTCACCCATAGTGAAGAATTTGAGAACTGCCTCAGTTTTGCTGATGAAGTCTGAACATCTTAGTTAACGAATGCCAAAAATGAGGGAAACTATTAGCGAGGCAAACTGTGAACGGTTGAGATATAGCTACCGGAGTCGCCAACATCGTGCAGAGGCTACCTCTGGAGAGGGTCTTCAAGCATGACCGGGACAAAGACTTCGAGAGCTTCCAGCAAAGCCTCAAAGAGAAGGGTTTGCTGGAAGACACAGCCACCCTGAGCCACCCCCTGCAATTTCCAACTCGGAACCGGCGCGTTTCGCCGGACAACAGCCTGTCCCAACAAAGATCGCAAACAGGGTACGGCTGGAGCAAGAAACCCTGGGATATCAAGAGAGAAACTTATGCAGGACTTTATCTGGCCGAGGGCCACGCCAAAGAGGACTTCATGGGGTGCGCTGCTGATGTACACTGTGGATTTAAGCACGGATTGAACCTGGTAGCACTGGCCCAGGAAACCAAATCAATGCATTGTCCTCCGCTACCTCCCTCTGATCCTCCCATCGCTTAACCCTGTCCTCCCTGCCATCCTCCCTCCCTTACTCTCTCCCAGTCTCCGTCCCCCTACCACTTGCCGTCCTCTACGCCCAACGTTGGAAGAGGGATTCATGCAAACATCGAGCGTACCAGGAGTTCATGAGGGAATTAGAACACCCATAGTGGAGTTGCCACGACAGATGCATGGAAACACAATCAGACATTCTCTCTGCTTGCCGCACTACCAACACGTGCGCGTTTCGGTGAAATCGGCCGCTTGTTCGGAATGAAACCGGCCGGGTGTTCGGTGAAATCGGCCACCCCAGCAGCGGTGCCGGACTAAGGTAAGTTTAACTCAGTTTACCATCGCTTTCAATTC
>DAOUMT010000303.1:0-17800 GCA_034409195.1 Dehalococcoidia bacterium | reverse complement strand
TCCTGACACAGAGTGCGGTGCCTTTTAAGGTCGCTTACTTTCTATGACAGCACTACAGGGCCTTAGTAGTGTCATGAATGCCTGTCAACTCGATCTCGACATCACCTCTCACCAGGTTCATCCGCATCTTTCACTGCCAACTGCACATACTGTTCGGCGCGACGCTTTGCCCTGAGCTTGCGCTTGTAGACCAAGCCATTATTTACATACACCAGCGTATAAGCGCAACACACCCCTAACTGGTCTGACGGCGGCACTCCAGGCCAAACAAACACAAAGATTAGAGCCAGGAAAGCGCACATCAGCAGGAAGTCACCCCCATAGCCCACTCTGCTAAACAGAAACGTATGGACGGGGTTTGCCTCACGAATCCCCAAACCCGACCCCAGGAGCAGAATCGTTGTGCCCCAATCGGCGAAAACTTCGACTCCCCATATAGCAGCCGTCACAGAGGGTGGGAGCGCCATCTTGGCCGATGCGAATAGCGTCGAAAAGGCTACCACCAGGCCCATGAAGACCCCCACGAACAACAAGTACCGGGCAACGGCTCTCAGCGTCTTCATGTATTATTTACCTTATGAGTTTTAGTTCAATCCCGAGATAACGATGGTACGCCGGGTGAAACTTTGTTTTTCCAATCGAGAGATAGTGATGGTTTCACTTATATGCTATCGAGAGTACCCTTCTGCAGCGGCCACTCCAGCTTTCCTGGCTCTCCCAGCCTCCGTTTCAGCATGCTTCTCAGGCCCGTGTTTGGTTGCCTTCGCCAGGTTGATGGCGGCATTTATTAAGGCCATGTGCGTGAAGCCCTGTGGAAAGTTCCCCAGCAGCCTGTTGCCGCCAGGGTCGAATTCCTCAGAGAACAAGCCCAAGTCGTTTGCGTAGCCTGCCACTTGTTCGAAAAGGTCATGAGCTTCGTCAAGCCTACCGCTGAGAGCTAACGCATCAATTAACCAGAACGTACAGGTGACAAACACCCCTTCACTGCCGGGCAAGCCATCTTTAGAACGGTAACGGTAAACCAGGCCACCATTGGTCAGCTTGGACTTAATGGACTCTATGGTAGACTGCACACGTGCATCGGTAGCTGGCAAAAAGCCAGTTCGGGGAATAAGCAGGGCGCTGGCGTCTAAAGCAGAACTCCCGAAAGCCTGAGTGAAGGCCCCAATGTCTCTGTTGAAGCCATCGCTTAGCAATGCTCTCTGGATAGCCTCACGTGCACTCTCCCATTCATCTAAAGGAGCCTCCAGGGAATGCTCCTTCGCCAGGCGTATGCCGCGGTCAAGTGCCGCCCAGCACATCAAACGAGAGTAGAGGAAGGGCTGTGGACCACCTCGCACTTCCCATATGCCATCATCCGGTTTCTGCCAGCACTGCGCAGCGCGCTCAACCAGCCCGTGCAGTAGCGGCCAATCATGTTTCAGAATACGTTCCCTCGAGGAGACCTGGCTTTCATCTTTCTCCCGTCTTCCAATTCTCGAGGTGAAATACAGGTAGGCTGCCGTAAGCACCTCGCCATAGATATCAAGCTGTAGCTGTTTTGCTGCCGCATTGCCCACCCTTACTGGACGCGAGCATTCGTAGCCCTCAAGCTGGTCGAGGGTTGTCTCCGGAAGTTCATGACGCCCATCAATGCCATAGAGCACTTGCAGTTCGGGACTGGCATCGCTATGACGTGTCTCCTGCAACCACTCGAAGAAGTCGGCCGCTTCCTCGTGATAGCCGACATTCATCAGCGCATACAATATCAAGGCCGAGTCCCGTACCCACGCGTAGCGGTAGTCCCAGTTGCGCACCCCGCCAATTTCTTCGGGTAGTGAGGTCGTAGGCGCGGCAATGATAGCGCCTGTAGGCTCATAGGTGAGCAATTTTAAAGTGAGGGCGCTTCTAAGTACTTCATTACGGTATGGGCCATGGTAAGTGCACGCGGATGCCCATTTCTCCCAGTAGTCTTGAGTTCTAAGTAGCTGTTGGTCACACTGGGCTACCGTGGGCGACTCCAGAACGCGGTCCGGGTCATCAGCCTCTGAAAGCACCAACCAGCGCCGGTCACCTTGGCGCAGTTCGAACTCACTACATAGTTCGCCGTCATCATTTGCTCGGAAACCAAGCTCGAAGTCCGGGCAAACCAGCGAAAGGAACCTGCCATTTGCGTGAGCAAGAGCTCCAATTTCCTTTTCCACCTGAACGGCTGTCTTTCCCCGAGCATAATCAAAAGTTGGACGGAAGCAAATCCTTACCCTTGCCTCACCGGAAAGTGCCTCCACCAGTCGGAGTATGCGGCGTGACGTACCTACATCATAACCGTGGCGGACCACTCTGCGCCGGTGGATCGGCATGAAATCAGTAATACGCAATTTTCCCTGGCTGGTGGTAAACACGGTTTCGAGGATATTCGTATTTTTAATATAGTGCCTTTCGGTACTGAATTCGCCAGTCGGGGCTACCATGAAATAGCCTCCCCTTGTGGCATCCAGCAACCGACAGAAGACGGCAGGCGCATCGAAGCGTGTCGGGCAGTACCAGTCTATGGAACCATAGCGGCTCACCAGAGCTGCAGTGTGGCAGTCTCCGATGATGCCATAGTCCCGAATCAGCTTATAGTGAGGATGGCCCTCGCTGTCTTGTTGCGCTGGTGGATTCCTATCAGAAGTCTTCATCTGCCCATCTCCTTGGGATGCTTACCTCGGCGCCAGTGTTCCTCGATCTCTTCCAGACTCTGCCCCCTGGTCTCCGGAACCAGCCGGTATATGAACATCCAGGCAGCGATACCTATGACGGCATAGAGCCAGAAAGTTCCCGGTCGGCCCAGCACGCTGACCAGCGTGAGGAAGGTTAACGCCACTGCCAGATTAAGACCCCAGTTGGCAAAAGTAGCGATGCTCATAGCTGCTCCGCGAACCCTTAACGGATAGATTTCTGATATCATGAGCCAGAAAACAGGCCCCAAACCGATCGCAAACGAACCTACATATATTGCCAGGCTGATAATGGCAAGATAGCCAATAAAAGCTGCCAGCTGGTGCAGTTGAAAAGCAAGCCCCAGTATAGCCAGACCTAAAATCTGTCCGGCTACGCCAACCAGCAATAAAGGCCTGCGCCCGACACGGTCCATAAGACGGATGGCCAGAATGGTAAAGCCCACATTTACTATGCCCACGCCGGCCGTAGCCAGGATGGAAAATCCGGCCGTCTTAAGGCCAGCAAACTCGAATATGGTTGGTGCGTAATAAATGACAGTATTAATGCCGGTTATCTGCTGGAATATTGCCAGGCCTACCCCAACAATCAAGGCCATCCTGAGCAACGGGTGAAACAGGTCTTCAACTCCACCCTTTTGTTTGCCCAGACTGTCCTGGATCTCTTTCACTTCGCCGGTTACATCTTTTGTTCCACGGATGCGCTCAAGCACAGCGCGTGCTTTATCCACCATGCCGTGGCTCATCAGCCAGCGTGGGCTAGGTGGCATACGCCACATCGCAATCACCAGAATTGTTGACGGGATCGCCGCAATGGCAAACATGTAGCGCCAGCCCTGGCTGCCGGAGAGGGCATAGTCAACCAAGTAGGCAATAACGATGCCGATAGTAACTGCCAACTGGTTTATGGAGACCAGGGAGCCGCGTATCCTCGTTGGGGATATTTCAGACATGTACATTGGGGAAGTGAAGGAGGCTATCCCAATAGCAATGCCTACGATAATGCGTCCGACAATCAGGCTGCTGATGGTAGGCGCCAGGGCAGTGCCAATTGCACTCAAGGTAAAGATGATGCCAGCCAAGACTATCAGCGGGCGTCGACCAAAACGGTCGGCTAGTGTTCCGCCTACTATCGCCCCAATTACGGCACCAATCAATACTGCGCTGACAACTACCTCCTGCATAGCAGACGAAAGATCAAAGGCTTCCCTTATAAAAATTAAGGCCCATGAAATTACGCCCGTATCATAACCGAATAGCATGCCGCCCAGCGATGCAGTAACTACCGCTATACGTACAAAACGTTCACCCTGCGTCTGAGACCCTAATGGCGTTGACATATCACACCTCTCATGGTGAGTGCAAACTGTGCCTCTCTCAGTTAATGGTCAGCCTAGCAGGAACTTAATTGTCAAATTATAACACTTTAGAACCAAGTAAATCCTGGGAAGCAGGAGATCGGCCTCTGATTGGTCACAAGCCTCAGCGGATTACCCGGGAAGTAGCTCTTCCAATTTAACTTGATGAACTCCTGTGGGATACGGCAGGTTAAACAAACCGAGTTTTGTGGCCTGGTCCATGGACCCTTACAGACGGTTTGCAGGATTCCAAAAGGTGGTTGACAGGGAGGGGGAAACCCATTATCGTTACCTCCAGCGGCGACGCAGGTCGGGGTTTGGCCGTGTCAGCAGTTGGTAGGGTAAATCCCGGTTAAAAGCCTAACTGGGATTAGTCTGACGCAGTTGACCGAGTAGGGGGTAGGGCATGATAGTCTACTTAGAGCCTGTTAGTGGTACGGCAACGGCTAACCTTGAACGGGCCAGAGTGGAAATGGAGCGTGTTGTAGGTTTTGGGGGCATGGCCGCAACTGCCAAGGTTGAGGGCAACCGTATAGCAGTAACCGTTGAAATCAACCCAGAGTGGGACCTGCTGGAAAAAGAAAAGATTTTGAACCTTCGGGAGTGGATAAGTGCTAAAACAAAGGTGGTTTTCAGGGTTCAGTCTATAAAGTAGATATAGAATTCTGCATGTGCTAATTAAATGCTTAGGGAGGTCAAGCGATGCTAGATAAAAATGTTGAGGCTGTAGTACGGGCAAAAGTAAGTGCTATGAGAAAGAGCGAGGAATACAAAAAGGACGTACAGGAATTTGCCGCAGAGATAAAAGACCCAGACAAGATTTTCCTAGCTGGGGCTGTAGATGCAATGAGTTTTGATGTGGCGGCGTTGACGAACCCTCGGCGTCTTCCCAGCTTCGAGGAACGAAAGAAGTTAATCAAGGACATTCTGGGGATATAAATAATCGCAATTATCCCAACTAGAGACGAGGGATTGACGAGAGGTGAGGGCAGTTGTATCATTTTAGCAACGTTAGTCTGTCCGGAAACGATTGAACCAATACAGTTTAAGCGAATTTTGGAGGAGGTTCATATGAGGAGATATGGCTTCGTAGAAAGAGATGTCCGCCCAGCCGATGTCTATGAACACATCAAGTCACTTCTGCAGGGCGAACGTTTCAAAATCACTTCCGAGGAGAAGAGAGAGAACTACCTAGACCTTCACGCCAGAAAGTCAAACGCAGAGAAGATTGTCCTGGGGAGGGTGAGGGACGTCGACGCCCTCGTCGCAGGGACCACGGGCAAGTTCGAGGTCCAGCTTCACGCAGGGATTTGGGGCAGAGACCTGTTGGTGCCCGCCATAGAGGGAATCGCGACCCTTGGAGCTGTGCCCGCGGCCGAGCTCCACTCAGCCCACGAGTTCGAAGAGAGGCTGTGGGAGCAAATAGTGAACAAGATCGATCCTTCCCTCAAGGTGTCCAAGCTTGACGGCATGGTCTTCAAGACTCAGGAGGAGCTCGACAAGCATCTACATGCAATCGCGCAACAGCAACAGCAAGCCCAAAACAACATGATGATGCCTGGCTTCATGGGAGGAGGGATGGGGTTGTTCGGAATGGGTATGATAGGCATGATGGGCATGGGCGGGCTCTGGATTTGAGCCCCTCTGGCCATGGAGATCCTGCCCACCGCCGACTGATCGAGCAGCTTCCGTCCGCGGTAGTATGGCGATGCATTTCTGCCAGTACGCACTGGCACCGCCGTGAGAAGTAAGAACCAATCGTGGTATAACGAGGCCAGAGACGCGGCCGAAAAGCCCCAAATTGACGGATTGTGACCCTCCTCCCAAAGCACTTGATTTGGGTGCAAGAGACCCCATGATAACTTTTCTCTTTACAAATCTCCATTTTTGATTTAATATTCGCAGAAGAAATATTTTGAAGGTCACAAGCGGAGAAATGGTAGGACTGATTCATTGATATAATTTTGGTCATATGTCAAGAGAATACTTTATGGATGAGTAAAGATCGAGGAGATGATATATGAATTGCCTAAATTGCGGCAAAGAGATGATGAGCGTAACACTGCAAATGGGACACAAGCAGATAGCATATGATACTTGCGAAGCGTGCGGAAGCTTCTGGCTGGACAAGGGCGAGCTTGACAAAATGGCCTATGGGGAGAAAGGGTCATTCAGGAAAGAAGGGTCATTCGAATTGAGCTCAACGGTGAAAGCGGCAGGAGTTTCCGAATCAAAGAGAAAATGTCCCAGATGTAATATTGGAATGGACAAGGTTTTCTTTTTAGAATACAGCGATATATTGCTGGATAGGTGTAGCAATTGCGGGGGATTTTGGCTTGACGGCGGAGAGCTCGATTTGGTGAGCAAAGAAGTGCAAAGCTTGTTTCCTGACCAGACGCAGGGATTCATGGGGTTTGTCAACAACGTTCATCTGCCGTACTGGTACAAACGCGTTGTGAAGAGAAGCAGCGAAACAGACTTTAAAATTGACGCTCCGCCGATCCAGAATGCCAAGATGAAGTCGTCTACGAGTCTTGTCTGCCCAACGTGCAAGAGGAATTTAAATACCTATACCGCATACGGCATTAAGTTCGATGCATGTCCGGTCTGTAAGGGCTTGTGGCTGACCCTGCGAGAGCTACACGAGTTGAAAGATAAGGCCAAAAAGGGATCCTGGGAGACTCTGAGATGGCTGAATGACGAAGTGGATGCAATTGAGAAAGCAAATGCTATGCCATCAACTCGTGCTTGCCCCAAGTGCAGAAGCGTGGAGCTTGTGTCAACTAACTTTGGCAACTCGAAGATCCTCATCGATTGGTGTCCGACCTGTCATGGGTTGTGGCTAGATCAAGGGGAGTTCCAGGATATAGTCGACTTTCTGAAGTCCGAATTAATAAATATGCCACCCAAAGAGGCTGAACAAAAGGCGTATCAGGATATCAAGGAGGTTCTGCACGGCCGGGGACATAAGTTGTCCGAATTACTTGATGCCAAAGCAGCGATTTGGGCGTTTATCAATCTCTCGATATTTGAACATCCTGCCATGGCAGAGCGCATGATCGGAGTCCAGCAAGTGAGTAGGCAAGTACCTGGCGAATAACTGAATTCGCTTTAGTGACCTGACCGCAGTAACGGCACCATTTGTTACGTCGTCGCCAAAATTAGAAGAGTCTCTAGAACTGGCAAGCCGGAGCTTACCCATAATGATATATTGCATTTCAAGTAGAGTTCGACTCTTCTCCGTCTCCCCGTCCGGCTAAACGAATCGTCATGTTGTTTAACCAGCGAAGAAAGGGCTATTTTCATGAGCTACGATGTTTTCACGCCGTAACCACTTCTGCTAGAAAACCCATACCGGCAGATTCGTCATTCTTTCTCGGTTGCCAGAATGTGAGTGCTTATTTGTCGGCTAGACAGGCTAGCCTAGACTAGCTAGAATGTCTATGCGTTGTTTCGAGAATAAGTTGATATAGGAGGTCTAAAATGGCACAGCGGCCCAGCTTTATTGACGAACTTAGAAAGCGTGACCCGGAATTCTTTGAACTGGTAAGTGCACTCATGGCCAAAGCTCAACAAGCGGGTGCACTTGACCCAAAGACTAAAACTTTAATAACTCTTGCCCTAGATGCTGCTGGCAGTCATCCAGACGGAGTAAGGTCTTTGGCCTCTAGAGCGAGAGCGATGGGTGCCAAAGAAGAAGAAATAATTGAGACTGTGCGTCTAGCTTTCCTCGCCGCTGGCTTTCCTGGGCTGGTGGCTGGACTAGCTGCTTTCCGGTAACCGATGTTATAATGTAGTGGTGTTCTGATATCGCAGCCGATAATTATGAAAATCATCCTTGAACCACTTAGCGGGACTGCCAAAGCTAACCTTGAACGAGCGAAGATCGAGGTAGCAAGAGTGCTGGGCTTTAGAGGCAGTGTGACAAATACGAAGGCCGAGGGGACGAGAATAGTAGTGGACTTCGAAGTAAACCCGAAATGGGAACTACCCATGAAGGAAAAACTGGAATATCTCGGAGCGTGGATACCCACTAAGGTGAAGACGATTTTCACAGTGCGTGAGGTGTGTCCGGAAGACACGTCGAGGCGCACAGGATAATACCAGGGATGTGCCATTGTAGTTTGGCATAGTTACACGATTGGCTGGTTGTTGCATCGCCGCCATAGTGGCATCATTGACGTCCCTGGGACTGGGAACAAAAGCCGCTTTCATCAAATATCTCAAGCTTGAGCTTAAGCTCCGGTCCGTCTTGGTTCCCCTCATCTCCCTTTGAACGTTTAAGGTACTATTTTCCCATCAATAGTCACCGAAATAACCATTGTACATTTGGCGCGATTGCGCTAATGTTTGACTATGATAGTCGCGTACTTATGCTTTTGTCGCGATACAGATTGAATTAACAATCTAGACGCGAATTACAGACTGGTTACCTCAGGAAGAGGTCGCCGTCCTCTCGCAGACAAGCTATCAATTATTAATGTGGAGGTGCCACCCGTTGAGGCAAGAAAGTCAATTAAGAAATAAGCCTCGCTTGAAAGCCAGGAGCATCACCGAGCAGCCGGATGAGGCGGCAACTGGAACGGCCGAGAAATGCTACAAAGCCATCTTTGATAACCGACTACAGATGGTCTATATCATTGATGAGCGAGGGCTCATCCTGGACGCCAACGATTACGCTTTGGAACGGCTGGGATATACTCGGGACGATCTTGGTAAGGTCGGATTACAGGATATAGTCTACCCAGATGACCTTCCAAAGGCATTGCAAACCATTGCAGATATCTTGACCAAGGGCCTCATGGAGCGTCCTATTGAACTTCGCGCCGTTACCAAATCCAGAGAAGTGATTTGGATTGAGACGTTCGGTATCCCGCTGGAGCGTGATGCTGACCATCTGATAATTCTGGCCATGGCCCACGACATCAGCGACAGGAAATCGGCTGAGGAGGCGCTGCGCCAAAGAGAGCAAGACTATCTAACTCTGTTGGAGAGCACGCATGACAGCATCATCGTTGTCGATGCCGAGACGCGGAAGGTAGTCTTTGGTAACAGGCGTTTTGCGCAGATGTTCGGATTCGATCCTGTGCTCCGCGACGCGGTCGGTGTCAACCTGCTTGACTTTGTCCACCCGGAGGACAGAGAGATAGCTATAAAGGGATTTGCCGAAGACCTATATCAACAAGAGCGGCGTCAGAGATATGATGTTAGAGCGAAGACGAACGATGGCAGAGAGATATGGGTGAGCGCCCTCGCTACAAGGATCGAATTTCAAGGAAGGGTCGCGGTCTTGCTTTCGTTGAAGGACGTCACCGAAGCCAAGCATGCGCAGGAAGCGCTGAGGCAGTCTGAGGAGCTATACCAAGCCATGGCCGATAGCTCGCAGGTCGGTATCTATATTGTGCAAGACGGAAAATTCATGTTTGTAAACCCGCAGTTCCAGAAAGATACAGGCTTTTCCGCTGATGAATTACTGGGTACGGACTCACTGCGGATTGTCCACCCTGACGACAGGGAGACAGTCAGGGAAAACGCGGCCAAGATGTTGAAGGGTGAGCTTAGCTCGCCGTACGAGTACAGGGCTATCGACAGAAGCGGAAGAACCAGAGTGGTTGTGGAGAGGGTTGCCTCTATTCGATACGGAACAAAACTGGCATCGATGGGCTGCTATATGGACATCACCCAGCGCAAGTTAGCTGAGGAGGCGTTGCGGGAATCGGAAGAGCACTACTCGGCATTGGTCAGGAATCTGACAGATGCAGTGTTCAAGTTCAAGGGAGGGATAATTTCTTGGTGCAATGACAGGGTTGAGGAGATATACGGTTACCCGAAGGCTGAGCTGCTCGGCAAGAACGCGAGTTTCTTCTACCCAAGCGACGTCAGTGCACCCGAATTCACTAAAGCGATGTCTGCAGCTATAACAGAACGGGGGGTTTTCTGGGGCACAGCAAAGTTCAAGAAGAAGGACGGAAGCCCGGTAGATATCGAATATTCTCTCTCGCAGATACCCGGCAAAGAGCCGGTTGAGCTCATCGCAGTCGCCAGAGACATCACCGAGCGCAGGAAGGCTGAGGCGAAGTTGGGCCAGATTATGGTGGAATTGGCTCGGTCTAATACCGAGCTGGAGCAATTCGCTTACGTCGCATCGCATGACCTGCAAGAGCCTCTGCGCATGGTGGCAAGTTTCACGCAATTACTGGCGCGCCGTTACAAAGGCAAGCTCGATGCCGATGCTGACGAGTTCATCGGTTATGCCGTCGATGGTGCCACCAGAATGCAGGGCCTTATCAATGACCTGTTGGCTTATTCTCGGGTTGGCACCCGGGGCAAGCCCTTTGAACTCACCAACTGCGATGATGTCTTCAACTACGCAGTCGCTAACCTACGCGTGGCCATCGAAGAGAACGGTGCGGTGGTAACCCACGAAGGACTGCCGACAATCATGGCTGATGGCATGCAAATGGTTCAATTGTTTCAGAATCTGGTGGGCAACGCCCTGAAGTTCCATAGCGACAAGCGGCCCGAAGTGCATGTAGAGGCGCGGCGAAATGATGCCGAATGGTTGTTTTCCGTCAGGGACAATGGCATTGGGATAGCCCCCGAGCAGTACGAGCGCATCTTTGTCATCTTCCAACGTCTGCATGGCAGAGAAGAGTACCCTGGCACAGGCATCGGCCTGGCAGTGTGCAAGAGAATTATAGAACGTCACAAGGGCAGAATCTGGGTCGAGTCAGAGGTTGGTAAGGGCTCGACATTTCGCTTCACAATCCCTGTTGCAGGAGATAAAAACATATGAACAATGCGGAGTTTGGTAAGCCAGTAGACATTTTGTTGGTTGAGGACAATCCTGGCGATGTGCGCCTGACTATGGAGGCCTTTCGGGAGACTAAAGTATGCAGTAGAATACACACAGTCTCCGACGGCGAGGAGGCTATGGCTTTTCTGCGTCGAGATGGTAGCTACTTCAACGCGCCCTGCCCGGATCTGGTTCTGCTCGATCTCAATCTCCCCAAAAAAGACGGCCGTGCAGTTCTCGCAGCGATTAAGGCTGATAGAAATGTGAAGCATATCCCCGTAGTGGTCCTGACCACCTCGGGGGATGAGCAGGACATTATCAAGAGCTATGAGCTTCAGGCTAGTTGCTATGTCACCAAGCCAGTTGACCTGGAGCAGTATTTAACGACGGTAAAGGCGATAGGTGATTTCTGGCTTAGCATAGCAAAGCTGCCCGGGAGTGAGTACAGTGTACAATGGTAGAATCAGGGTCTTCTTGATCGAGGACAACCCTGGAGATGCTCGACTGATACAGGACTTGCTCACAGAGGCTGGTAACCCCCTGTTTGATCTGGGTCATGCTGACTGTCTCTCGACAGGGCTGAAGCGTCTCGCCAAGGATGACATCGATGTGCTTTTATTGGACCTTTCGCTACCTGACAGCCAGGGTCTTGATAGTCTAAGCAAGGTGCTGGCCAAAGCGCCAAAAGTGCCCATCGTGGTAATGAGCGGTCTTGAGGATGAGTTGGTTGCAATAAAGGCCGTGCAGGAGGGCGCCCAGGACTATTTGGTCAAGGGTAGCGCGGATGCGAAGTTATTAATGCGGTCGTTACGCTATGCTATGGAGCGGCAGCAACTCCAAGTAGCATTACGAGAGAGCGAATCGCATTACCGGCTGCTCGCTGACAACGTCGCAGATGTCATCTGGACAGCCAACATGAAATGGCAGATAACCTATGTCAGCCCGTCTATCAAGCGCCTGTTGGGCTATACAGCTGAAGAGATGAAGAGGCTGGCGATAAAAGATATTTTAACGGCCGACTCTCTTAAGCAGGCTGGCAAGCTCATCAGGAATCAGATGGATATTATGACTCCGGAATCACAGTATCCACCGCTGGCCCTGATGCTGGAACACGTGCGTAAAGACGGCTCCACCCTCTGGGCTGAGGTCATGTTGTCATTTTTATGGGATAAAGATGGAAAGCTCAGCGAAGTTTTGGGAGTGACACGTGACATGACCGAGCGCAAAAAGGCTGAAGAGGTGCTGCGCCAGAGCGAGGAGCGCTATCGCGAACTTGTCGAAAACGCCAACGACATCATCTACACCCATGACTTGGCTAGTAATTTCACCTCGATTAATAAGGCAGGTGAACAGGTCAGCGGGTACGAGCGCGATGAAGTGTTGGGCATGAACGTCTACCAAATACTGGCACCAGAGTCTGAGGAACGGGCTCGCCAGATGACGGCTCGCAAGGTTAATCAGGGAGGTTCCACTCAATATGAGATAGAGATCGTAGCCAAGGATGGCCACCGGGTATCGCTAGAGGTCAGTTCGTGGATTATCCGCGATGGAGATAAGCTTGTTTGCGTGCAGGGCATCGCCCGCGACATCACGAAGCGGAAAGAGGTCGAGAAAGAGCTGCGCCAAAGAGAGCAAGACTATCTAATCTTGTTGGAGAGCACGCATGACAGCATCATCGTTGTCGATGCCGAGACGCTGAAGGTCGTCTTTGGTAACAGGCGCTTTGCGCTGATGTTTGGATTCGATCCTGGGCTCCGCGACGCAGTCGGGGTGAACATACTTGATTTTCTCCATCCTGAGGACAGGGAGATAGCTATAAAGGGATTTGCGGAAGACCTATATCAGCAAGAGCGGCGTCAGAGATATGATGTCAGAGCGAAGACCAATGACGGTAGAGAAATATGGGTAAGCGCCCTTGCCACAAGGATTGAATTTCAGGGTAGAGTAGCGGTTTTGCTTTCATTGAGAGATGTCACTAAGGAGAAGAAAATGGAGGAGGAGAGACAAAAGCTGGAGGAGGAGCTCCTCCTTGCTGGCCGATTAGCTGCGGTCGGTGAGCTGTCAGCAGGGCTTGCGCACGAATTGAACAACCCGTTAGCGGCGATACAGGGTCTTGCTCAGCTTTTGACAAAAAGTGATGATCTAAACGAGGCCGCAAAGAAAGACGTCGACGCCATATATAGAGAGACGCAGCGCGCTACCAGAATCACCCAAAACTTGCTTTCCTTTGCCCGAAAGCATAAACCTGAGAGGCGGTTGATTTCGCTAAATGAGGCTCTTGAGAAAACCCTGGAACTTCGCGCTCATCAAATGAGTGTCAACAACATAGAGCTATCCATGCAATTGCAACCCGATCTACCTCTAACTATGGCCGACTTCTATCAGATGCAGCAGGTATTCATGAATATTATAATCAATGCAGAACAGGCCATGATGGAGGCTCACGGCAGGGGGAGACTTCTTGTCAAGACCCGGAAGGTATACGCTGTGATCCAAATAACTATTACCGATAGCGGGCCAGGCATTCCCAAAGAGAACCTCAAAAGGATATTTGATCCTTTCTTCACTACCAAAGAAGTAGGGAAGGGCACGGGCCTAGGACTTAGCGTGTGCTACGGGATCATCCATGCACATGGTGGCCAGATATACGCCAGGAGCAAGCCAGGGCAAGGCGCCACTTTTACAGTAGAGATACCCATCATTCCTGACAATCACCCCGTTTGTTAATGGGAGTGAGTGCTCTCCAACAAACTATCGTTTCTTTAGGTCACGCTTTGGTTGTTTATTAACCAAGTTGTCTACATTGAGTCCCGAAGGACGTGTGAGCGGGCGGTGCACAGCAAAACCCACCGATTGACTTCTGAGCTGGGTTTCATTTCACCCGCCGTACTAAAGCTGACGCTTCACTCCGGCTTAAGGAGCAGTGTGCTTAGTCTAGCGATTACAGTACTATTTATCTATCCATGCTCGCTAGAGTGTACTATTCATACCCGGCATAGGCTGTGTTAATGTGATCGTTGGGCGATTATACGCCTTGAAGGAGAGTCATGGCAGAATGGCCGAGTCAATGCTAGACGAACGCAATACTAAAGCTAGCGGCAACCCTGAGGCTGGCAAGGCCGGTGAGGAGACCTCGACCCGTATCGAGAATATTGAGATATGCTCAAATGCAATGAGGCTGGCAGTAAAGGAGAATCTCTCGTCAGTGATATTGGAACCAACCCCAGGCAAGGGCTGGCAATACACCAGGGCCGGGTGTCTTATAGCTCAGAATCAGGAAATTTCTGTGCTCATAGCGAAATCCAAGGGCGCTACTTATGCAATATGCGTGCCAGGCAAGGATGGCAACTGGCAGTGTTCGATTATTGATAATGGTGAGCTCATTAAGTCCATCCAGGCTCGATTATGATTGGTACTCGCCGGGAACGTCTGTGATATCCCTTGCCCTCAGCGCAAGCTGCACGCCCAACGGGCCTGTCTACTCACAAAATTATGCACCAGAAAGCGCGAAACGCTTTCACCTGCCCCGGGTGCCAAGTGGAACGTTGCCGACCGAGGCTATGTGGCGAGGTAATACCGATCCGAGGTAACACCAATTAGCATAAGCGTAGGTATGGCTGCATATCTACCTGATGCATCCTCTGTAAGCGAGCTCATCAAGAGAGCAGATGAGGCAATGTACAGTGCCAAGGGGCTGGGCAAGAATCAACTCTGCGTGTTCCGGGAACACGCAGAGAGAGCTTAAGAGTGCAGGAAGACCCAGAGAACAGAATGCATGGAAAAGCAGCAGGCGAGCCGTACTGCCAGCTGACTAGTTGTGTCAAACAGTTGCGGACAGTTACTTCAATATTATTTCCTGGCCAAGGGAGGATACCACACAGTAAACAGCTCAGTCGCCTGGAGCCGTTCTTGGGGCGCGTACGAACACATCGCTTAAGTGTCATCAAATGGCAGGGTAATGCCCAGATGTGACCTGTATTGCTTCCTACCACCTTAGGTCTATGGGCTTTCCCATCATACCTTCAGCTGGTGACCCTGACACCATATGTAACTTGTCCAGAGCCTTATCTCTGAGCCCTCGGTGCCACCCTTGACATTCCTTCTGCTTCGGCAGAGGCATATCGGATATGAGATCAGTAACAACAGACCGGAATACAGGAAGTGCAGCCGCTAATAGCTTCCCGCCTTTAGAGGTCATCTTGACTTCAGTGAAGGGATGCCCCTTGCGCTTAGGTATGCGCTGAACAAGGCCTTCTTTTTCCATTCTGTTTAGCAAACCTGCTATGGTCTGATTCTCCCGGTGGGAGATCCGGGCGATCTCGGCTGGGATTAAAGGCCCCGGATAGTCTCTGCAGGCCCAGAGCACCAGGAATTTTTCGGGTGTAACTCCCACTTTGGCGAGTTTAGCTTCAGCATACCTGTTTATGGCCAGCCACGATTGACGAACCAGGATATAAGTCGTGAGCGCTTGGTCGGTAAACTCTAAGTCATATACGTCAGGCCCCATTGCCAACCTCCTTTTCCGAACAATGCTTCGTGCAATGCCTCGATATTGATTTCTTGCGCTATTGTACATTTAGTCCTGGAATGTCGCAACCACAAAGTGACGGAAGTAGGAGGATGATTGCGTCAATGCTTGCCAAGAGGACGATGCGTTCTGCCTTTAGCTTGATGGGCCGGGATGACTATGACGTTGATGCTTTGATGGCTGGCTGAGCCGAAGATGCTGTATGCTTAAAGTCTCAGCGAGGTTGAGCCATCTGAGAACAAGGATCACCCACGCGTTTAGTTTCAGTGCTATAGAACCCGTTCACGGTGGATTCGATAGGGATGGTGGCATCCATTAGCTGTGCCACTTGTGCGAACAACTGCAAATAGAGCGTGAAGCATGCGCCTATTGCGGCCGCAGCTTACCCGACTAAGGAATCTATCTTTTTGATTATCTCGTTTTCAACCTCAAAGTTCCAGAGAGTCTCTGGTACATCTACAAGTAGGAAAAGTTCTGAAATCAGCAGAGCTTCCACAGCCGTAATTCCTAAGTGCTGGAGCCACTTTCCGACGCCTACTCGAACAGTAAAGTTGTTAGGCTCGCCATCGATCAATATGGTGAGAGCCCTATCGGCGGTTACAACTGATCGCAGGAAACCACCCTTCTGCGCCTGTATCACTGTGCCGTGAGGACTCGGTTTCGAAGACTGAATCTTGAAACCCTTATCCTTGAGATAATCTTCTATTTTGCCCTTCAGAGTGTTTAAGTCTGCGTTCTTGCCTTGATAGTGCCTGACTCTTTCTCCGACCATGTTAACCCTCCCAATGACATTCAGTAGGTGGACACTGGGTCGCAGAATAGCAACAATGCGTTGGAAAGTCAAGTCCTGAGAGCAATGGGTTCTGCACTCTTAAGTGTGAAAATGGGTGATGGATAGTTGAAAACACCCGTTGACCTCTGTAGCTTTGTGATAGCGAAAATTCAAAGCAAAGGAGGTGCAGCCGCGAACGTGGCTCAACAGGAACTCATTTTGCTAAGCCGATGGACTCGTGGCAGGTTGCTTTGCCTCAACTTTTCCCTGAAACCAGGGGACAGGGTAGTTAAGAAATGCATTCATTAGGTGGCTATAACATTGGCAACCTGAACTGCCAAAGCCGGAAATGGTAAGCCATAGTGCAACAGATGACCGATAACTTCTGTTAGGCGGAAGCCAGAAGTGAAGAAACCAAGAAGTTCATCAGAGATATTAAACGCCTCACCGAGCGCAAGTTCACCGCCGAAGAAAAGATTCACATTGTATTGGAAGGCTTTCGCCGGGACGCCCCTATCCCAGATCTCTGCCAGCGGGAAGGCATTCATCTTGGCACCTAACATGCTTGGCTGAAAGACTTGATGGGGGCAGGCAAGAACCAACTCGCCCACGATACGGTCAGCGATGCCACCACAAGCGAGGCGCAGGATATCCGGGAGTTGCAAGGGCTGATGATGAGGTGGACCAAGATGGATACCTGGGGAACATGCCGGAGGTAAACTGTTGACCTGAGTGGAGGCTCCATAATGGAGCCTCCACTCCAAACACCTTCAACTAATTGGCCAGACGGTCGACTTCGATTACGCAGGTCCTTTTACCGATAATGGCACCAGCGCTGTACTTAGCCGGAATGCCATTTGAGCCGGTATCTACGTAAGCCTGGATGGTTACGGTGTGGACGCCGACGCCCACGTCAGGGACAATGAAGTTAAAACCATTGGCACTTCTGGTCTCCTCGTAGATGTCAATGTACTGCTCGGGAAGGCCAGTGAAATAGGTGGAATTCGCGGGTTCCCATAGCGTGCCACTGAGCGTCACCAGCCTGTAGTTCAGGGTGACGTTGCCAGGAAAAGCCGGGGCAGCAGTATTGTCATCGACCAAAGCCCTCACCTTGATGCCGGCCCAGGAGGTGCTGCTTCCTGTCCCCTTGAGCTGCACATCGGTGATCAGGTCCGCTTCGGCCGTTAGGGAAACGATCAGGTCAGAAGAATTCGAAGTCTTGATAAGGATGTCGGTGAGTCCCGGAACGTTGACCCATTGATCGGATACGGGGGTATAGTCAGTGTCGTTACCGCCCACCGCAGTCTTAGCCGAAGGTATACCATTGCTAGAGTTCGATGTAGCGAAAACTATTCCCGCTCCCAGGGTCGCTACCAGGGCGACCGCAAGAGCAATCGCAACTAGTTTTTTCATTGTATTACCTCTCCTTATTAATTTTGTCCATAAGAAACATATTTAGTTTTTTGCTCTGCTCCACCTCACCTCCTTTCGCTGTCTGGGTGCAAGCATTTAAAACTCAGATTCCCAGCCCCTGGATAAAGGACTCCCCTTGCAGAAAACTGCTTGCGTGTTTGAAGCGGCAAAGGCAAGACCCACCATCGCCCGCCTATCTGAAAGGCTGATTTACAATAAGCTAATCTTTATAGC
>DAOUMT010000302.1:0-6796 GCA_034409195.1 Dehalococcoidia bacterium | reverse complement strand
ATGGAGGCATCACCTTCTTGTAATCGCCCACCACACCGTAGCGTGCTACCTTGAAGATATTTGCCTCAGCGTCTTTGTTTATAGCTATAATGTTCTTCGCTCCTGAGCAGCCCGACAGATGCTGACTAGCCCCCGATACTGCTACAGCAATATACAAGGTGGGAGAGACAATCTTGCCTGTGAGCCCTATCTGGAGTGTAGCCGGCACCCATCCGTTGTCACAGGGTGGTCTGCTAGCACCTAAAGCTCCACCCAACATCGTAGCCAGCTCTTTGAGCATAGCGAAGTTATCAGGCCCTCCCATTCCCCTGCCGCCGCAGACAATCACATTGGCGTCCTCGAGCTTCACGCCCTCTACTTTTTCCTTCACTCTCTCCACAAACTTGGCTCTTATCTTTGAAGCATCCAGTTTGGGATCAAAGCTAATGACTTCACCCTTCCGCGAATCGTCACGCGGCAGCGGCTCCATAGTTTTCGGCCTGACAGTCGCCATCTGAGGCCGGGCCTTTTCGCAGACTATCTCAGCCAGGGCGCTGCCGCCATACACCGGCTTGGTCTGCACCATCAGCTTGCTTTGCGGTTCAATCTTCAGGTCAAGGCAGTCCAGTGTAACACCTGTGCCCAATCTGAATGCCAGTCGGGGCGCTAGGTCGCGTCCCATTGGGGTCTGACCTATGAGCAAGATATTGGGCTTCACTTCCTGGCAGAGATTCTCCATTGCGTTCACGTAGGAATCGGTCACATAATCTTTGAGTAGAGGACTCTCCACAACATACACTTTGTCGGCCCCGAAGGCGATAACGTCCTTAGCTGCATCGCCGACCTTGTCCGCGAGCAGCACCGCCGATAACGGCTCACCAAGGCTGTCAGCAAGTTTCCTGCCGACACCCAGAAGCTCGTAAGTTATCGCAACCGGAGCACATTCCACGCACTCACCGATTATCATGACGCCTTTACTATCAGCCATACCATTACCTCCTTATCATCTGGGAACTAGCTTCCTAAATAAGTTTAACTTCCCTGAGCTTGAGGGCCAGCTTGTTCGCCGTATCCTCCTCATTCTCACCGGCAATAATCTCGACCTTAGACTCACGGACCGGGATGAACAGCTTCAACATGCTGGTATGCCGTCCGGTGCAGCCGATTTTCGAGGCGTCGGCACCAATTTCCTGCGCGTTCCATACCGGGACCTTCTTCTTGGCAGCAGCCATAATACCTTTCAGAGGGGCATATCTGGGCTCACCAAGCTCGTTGCTGACTGTTACCAGCGCCGGCATCGAAACTTCTACTACCTCATAGCCATCAGGGAATGCCCGTTCCACCCTGGCTTTGCCATCCTGGGGCTCGATCTTCTTGGCTAAAGTAACACTGGGTATCCCCAGAAGCTCTGCAACACCTGAGCCCACTTGCCCCATATCGAAGTCACCAGCCTGCCTGCCGCAGAAAACAAAGTCGAATTCACCTATCTTCTTTATAGCCTGAGCCAGGACATAAGCTGTGGAGAAGCTGTCCGAATCTTCAAACTCCGGAGCACTGAGCAAGACCGCTTCATCAGCTCCCATAGCTAACGTGTGTTTCAATATCTTTTCAGCCGTTGGGGCTCCCATGCTGATGACAGTTACTTTGCCGCCCTTAGCATCTTTTATGCGCAGAGCTGCTTCAACAGCCTGTTCATCGAAGGGACTTATCACCGGAGGCTTGTCTTTAGCGGGAATTGCTCGCTTTGCTATGGGGTCGATAGCGAAAGCCGAGGCTGGGGTTTCGGGATCGGGAATTTCTTTGACACAAACAATCGAGTGCACCTTCTTGCCTCCTTCTAAGCACAAAAATAGCTTTTACTCTAGAGACTAGATCAAAGCTGTATCAAACCGTCTAACATAATAACCTACACACTTTTGAGTGTCAAGAAAAGTTGTGCGCTGAGTAAAAGGACCGTGTATCGAAAATGCCGTCTTCCTCATACGAGACCAACGAGATTATTTACTAATGGTGGAGTGCAAAGAGGGTTGAAAAGTGTTGCTAAATCAATCCCAGTAATAAGATTTGCATAATGTAATCGTTGTGTTAAGATAAGACACCATGAACTGGCTGGATGGGCTGGTAATTGTCTTTCTGGGCATCTGTACGTTCATCGGTGCCCGAAGGGGGCTGATTAGAACCTTTTTCCCTCTCGCATTAGTTGTTCTAGCTACCTTCGTGGCCGGCCACTACTATGCTTCAGGTGCTAAATATGCAGGCTCCTGGATGAGCAGTCCCAATCAAGCCAAGATAGTAGCTTTCATCATCATTTTCATCCTGGTAATAGTAGCAGCACTGCTCTTCTTTTTGGTGATGCGCAAGGTCTATGACTTGATGCTAAAAGGCAAAGCCGAGATGACGAATAGCGTTATCCCGCTTATGGGCATCATGATTGGCATAGCCCTGGCCGGATTCTTCTACGGGTCAGTGGCAGACTGGTTGTCCCACTGGCTTGGCAGCACCACTCAGGCCGCGATAGCTGGCTTTGTTATCATATTCATCCTGGCTACAGCCGTAACAATCAGAGTGTTGCTGTCTCTAGCATCCACGATAGAAAAATATTCCGACAACCCTCTGCTGAAACGATTCGATGGAATAGGCGGGGCAATCCTGGGCTTAGCAATTGGCGGATTGCTCTGCGGAGCTCTTATCACCATAATTGCCAACTTCTACTATGCAAGCGTAGAAACGACAGTACGACACTCCAGCCTTTCTTCATTTCTCCTGAATAACTTCCCCTTCGTGCTCCGCATCCTTCCTAAAGAGTTTGACGTAGTGCGCCAGCTATTTAGCTGAAGAAAACCGCAGCGGTACTATCGTACGACTTGCGTGAAACCTTCGATATGTTAAAATGAGATGCAAAGCCGAATTAAGAGGCGGGGAGGCAAGCAATGAATTGGCTTGATGTCGTCATTATCGTCTTCCTGGTCATCACCACCTTCACCGGCTTAAGCAAGGGATTTATAAAGTCTATAATTCCCCTACTGGGTATTATCCTTGGTATAGTCCTGGCAGGACGGTTTTATGGGTCTGTAGCAGACTGGCTATCGACCTGGCTCCATAGCTCCAGCCAGGCTAACATTGCCGGATTCGTCATCATCTTCGCCGCAGTTGTGATAGTATCGCTCATAGTAGCCTCACTGCTCAGCAAATTCCTCAGCTTGTTGTTCCTGGGCTTCATTGACAAATTAGGAGGAGCGGCCCTGGGTTTTGTCATCGGCGGTTTTATCTGTGGCGCTCTTCTCACATTGATCACCAAGTATAGTTTCACAAGTATGGAAGGAAGTATTCACAATTCTGTCCTTGCCTCCTTCTTCGTCAACCGCTTCAATATGGTGCTGCCTTTCCTCCCCAAAGAGTTCGATTCCGCACGCCAGTTTTTCGGCTGAAACAGTTGCCATCTCCCTCGCAGAAGATTACAATGGGAGAGCAGAATACCCGCAGCTTGTGCAGACCTTATCTGGTTATATTCCTGCTAAATTTACAATCGGGAACATTCAGTGAAAGCACGATATTTACATAGCTGGCAGATGACACCGGACCAGGCTAAAAAGGTACAGCGAGAGCTAGCAGTGATGGTCTCTAGAAGGAACGAGTTGGAAACTGTTCACTTGGTAGCCGGCGTAGATATCTCAGCACCCAATGCCGAAGGATTAGCCCGGGCAGCAGTTGTTGTTCTCAGCTATCCCGAGCTTGTGCCTGTAGAGACAAAAGTAATAACTGAAAGAGTGACGTTTCCCTACGTGCCCGGCCTTCTCTCGTTCAGGGAATCGCCCTTAATTTTAGCTGTCTGCGAGGAGATGGAAGCCACCCCGGACCTGATTCTTGTTGATGGCCAGGGGATTGCTCACCCGAGGAGGTTGGGACTGGCCTCGCACCTAGGCCTGCTCTGGGATAAACCGACTATTGGCTGCGCAAAATCGCGGCTCTGCGGCGAGCATAAGATAGTGCCAGCCGAGCCAGGCTCTTATGCTGAAATAACTGATAATGGCGAAGTGATAGGAGCAGTGCTCCGCACCAGGGCTGGCGTTGCCCCGCTATATATATCGATCGGGAACAAAGTAGACCTTGAAACAGCCGTATCCTGGGTGCTTCGATGCTGCCACGGCCAGAGGCTGCCAGAGCCGACCAGGTTGGCACATATTGCGGCCAGCGGTCATCCCACAGCCCCAAAGCCGCCGGACAGACAGGTGCAAATGAAGCTTGAGTTATAAAGGCTAAATCACATTCAGGAAGGTGTGGAATGGAAGAACAAAAGCTGAAATTAGAAGAGCTAAAAGGGCGCATCTCTAATATACTGGTGCGTCTTTGACATAGCCAGCAAAGAAAAACAAATCGTGCTCCTTGAGCAGGAGACCGCCCGAGCCGATTTCTGGCAAGACCAGAAGAAGGCCCAGGAAACAATGCGCCACATCTCGCAATTGAAGGAAGTTGTGGCCACGTGGCGCAATCTAGAAAAAGGTGTTGCCGACCTCGAAACACTGGTGGACTTGTCCGTCAGTGAGGGTGACCATTCTCTGGAAGAGGAGATCCCCGCCGAGATAGAGAAAATAGAGCATCGTCTCGAAGAGCTCGAATTCGAACTGCAGCTCGGCGGCGAGTATGACCGCAGAGGGGCAATGCTGGCAATACACGCTGGCGCTGGCGGCACCGAATCACAAGATTGGGCCCAGATGCTGCTCAGGATGTACCTGCGATGGGCAGAAAAGCGGCGTTACCAGGCTGAAGTTATCGATCTCTCCCCTGGCGAGGAGGCAGGAGTCAAAAGCGTTCTTGTCGAGATTATGGGTGACTATGCTTATGGATACCTCAAGGGAGAGCGGGGGGTGCATCGGTTGGTGCGTATCTCGCCTTTCGATGCTTCCCACAGCCGTCACACCTCTTTCGCCCTAGTGGAGGTCATGCCTGTCGTGGAGAGCAACGTGGATATTAACATAGAGCCGGATGACATCAGGGTAGATGTCTTCCGTTCCAGCGGCCCCGGGGGACAGCATATGCAGAAGACAAGCAGCGCCGTCCGCATAACTCACCTTCCTACCGGACTCGTAGTAACGTGTCAAAACGAACGTTCACAGTTTAGAAATAAGGACACTGCGATGAGAGTCCTTCGTTCGCGCTTGCTGGAACTCGAGCTGGAGAAAAAAGCCAAAGAGCAAATAAAGCTAAAGGGAGAGCACGTGACCGCAGAATGGGGCAACCAGATACGCAGCTATGTACTTCATCCCTATAAAATGGTCAAGGACCACCGCACAGGATATGAGACCAGTAATCCCACTGCTGTCCTGGATGGCGATATCGATGAACTGCTCAAGGCATACCTGAGGTCAACGGTGGAAAGTCGATAAAAAGATTTGCCCTCATTTTCCACCGCTCTGCCGCCATACATGATAGATGCGCTGCAAGGCAGTGAAATTGGAGAGCACCGCTATTACCCACAGGATCACTATCATCTGGTTAGCGATAAGCCCGATAGCCAGCAGGACTATCCTCTCGGTGCGGGTGAAAAGTCCCACTTCACCCGTAACCCCCAGCGCCTCAGCTCTCGCCCTGGTATAGCTGGTTGCCAGTGACCCCGTCAGAGCGGCACCTATCAGCACTATCTGATGATATGAGCCCTGGCTGGCACAATAGGCCAGCAAGCCTAGAAACAGTGCTGCATCAGAATAGCGATCCAAGCTGGAATCGAGGAAAGCACCGAACTTGGTAGTGCGCCCAGTGGCACGGGCCAGCGCCCCGTCGAGGAAGTCAAGCGACGCCGTGAGGAGCACTAGGAAACCGCCTAAAAATAAGCGACCCGTGGATAATACCCAAGCCACAACCAATATCGTGGCAAAGCCAAAAATAGTTAGAGTATTAGGACTTATCCCGAGTCTGGCCAGCAACATTGCTGGGAATTTGCTAACACGCTGCGCCAGGGTGTGACGAACCTTGGCAAGCACGGGCATTCTCCTTATTTACTCCCCCGGTGCGGCTTTGTAGCAGCTTCTGATAGTATTCCATTACCCTCCGGGCGACCACTTCCCAGCTATAATCCTTGGATTTGAGCTTACCTTTCTCTCCCATCTTCTCCCGCATCGACTTATCCCGAAGCAGGCTCATAAGAGCGCTAGCAAGTGCTTTTTCATCTTGAGGCTTTACCAGTAGCCCCTCGACGCCGTGGCTTATAAGGCCGGCATAACCCGGGATATCTGTAGCCACAATTGGCTTACCGGTAGCCATCGCCTCCATCAAAACCATGCCGAAGCTCTCCCAGCCAGTAGCGGGCGAACAGAAGATATCAGCGGTGCAGTAGTAACTGGGCAAATCCTCAAACGATACGTAACCAGCGAAAACGACATCCTTCAAATTGCGTTTGACAGCAGTCTTTTCATACTTCTTAGATAAGCGACCCGCAGGGCTTACCACGATTAGACGACACTGCGGGAATTCTTTCTTCACGCGCTCGTAAGCGCCTAGCAAGTATTTGAATCCCTTCCTTTTCTCCAGCCTGCCCACAAACAAGATATTCAGCTTATCGTCGCGGTACTTTTCTATAGGAGGCGCTTTATCAGTGAAGCGCTCCAGGTCTATACCATTGGGAATTACCACATAGTCTCCGGGGAAATATCTGCTGACGAACTCCATCGCTGCCTTGGAGACTGCTATCTTGCCGTCGAGCTTGTTCATCCACCTTTTGAGCAGCGGCTTCCATATGGTATAGCCAAAACTGCTGGTGCGAGAAGCATGAAAAGTGCCGACAATGAGCATCCCCTCTGCATGGTGCAGGACAGAGACTGCC
>DAOUMT010000301.1:0-14448 GCA_034409195.1 Dehalococcoidia bacterium | reverse complement strand
AAGAAGGGGTTCCATTTTCTTTCAGCGCCGATAGTGGTCTCGGGGCCGTGTCCGGGGTAAACGATGGTGGAATCGGGCAACGCCATAAGCTTGGTCATTATGCTGTCCATAAGCTTGCCATAGTCTCCTCCGGAGAGATCGGTCCTGCCTATACCAAAATTGAACAGGGTATCTCCAGAAAAGACTACGCCATCGCATAAAAGAGAGATGCCTCCCGGCGTATGGCCGGGAGTGTGAAGTACATCGAACCTCAGATCACCGATCTGGATTACATCGCCATCTTTGAGAAATCTGTCCGGCTTGGGCGGAGCCCTCAGCGACGACCCCAGCATCAATCCCATCATCCTGCCAAACATCATAGGCATAGCTTCCTTGGAATCTGCTTCATGCACTGCATATTTCGCGCCGGTTGCATCTTTAACGCTGCGAAGCGCCCCCACATGGTCAATATGATTATGTGTTGCCACAACCAACACTATGGACAGATGAAGACCGCTTACTGTATTAAGGATATTCGGTGCATCGGCCCCGGGGTCGATAATTAGGCCTTCTCCGGTCGTTTCCGAACCTATGATAAAGCAGTTTGACTCAAATGGGCCTACTACAAGGGTCTTAACAATCATTTACCCCTCCGGTATGAGAACACACTTGAGCTACTATCAGCGGGAAACCCTTCCATTGTCGACTATTTACGCTTCACTGTCAAGTCTTTACACTGGGAACGAAAACTGCTACCTTATTAAGGCGTAGTTTGCAATAGGCTTTCAGGAGAAATGATGGTGACAGAACAGGTTCCCGGCAAAGTGGATATGGAAAAACTAGTCTCCCTGTGTAAGAGGAGGGGCTTTATCTTCCCTTCGAGCGAGATTTACGGTGGAATGGGTGCTTGTTATGACTACGGGCCACTGGGTGTAGAACTCAAGAATAACGTTAAAAAGGCCTGGTGGAAAGCAAACGTCCAGGAACGCGATGATACGGTCGGCCTGGATGCCTCCATACTAATGCATCCGCAGACCTGGGTCGCCAGCGGGCACGTGGAGGGTTTCGCCGACCCGCTGGTAGAATGTAAACAATGTCACCAGAGATGGCGCGCCGACCACGTTAAAGATGGTAGATGTCCGGCTTGCGGCGGCGAGCTTACCGAGCCTCGAATGTTCAATCTCATGTTTAAGACCTTCGTGGGCCCGGTGGAGGATGAGGCATCGGTAGTCTACCTGCGGCCTGAGACGGCGCAGGGCATATTCGTCAACTTTCTAAATGTGCTCAATTCCACCAGGAGGAAGCTGCCCTTCGGAATCGCCCAGATTGGCAAGTCCTTCAGAAACGAGATAACCACAGGCAATTTCATCTTCCGCATGCGCGAGTTCGAGCAAATGGAGATAGAGTATTTCGTCAAGCCTAGCAGCGACGAGCAGTGGTTCAAGCACTGGGTAGATCAGAGATTCAACTGGTACAGCAGCCTGGGCATTAAGAAAGAGAACCTCAGGCTGCGCCAGCATGCCAAGGATGAGCTTGCCCACTATGCCCGTGACTGCTATGACATAGAATACCTCTTCCCCATAGGCTGGTCAGAGCTGGAGGGGGTTGCCAACCGCACCGACTTCGATTTGAAACAGCATTCCAAATACAGCGGCAAGGACCTGAGCTACTTCGATGAGGAGACTAAGGAGCATGTCATACCCTATGTCATCGAGCCCTCGGCGGGAGTTGACCGCTCTGCACTGGCTTTCCTAGCCGACTCTTACGACGAAGAGAAAGACAAAGAAGGCCTGAGGGTGATATTGAGGCTTCACTATGACCTGGCCCCGATAAAAGCCGCCGTGCTCCCCCTGAGCCGGAACGAAAAGCTGATTCCGCTGTCCAGAGAAGTCTACGACACCCTGCGCAAGTGCTGGATGGTGCAGTACGACGATGCTCAGAGCATCGGCAGGCGCTACCGCAGGCAGGACGAGATAGGCACTCCGTTCTGCGTCACCGTGGACTTCCAGTCGCTGGAAGACAGGCAGGTGACCATCCGGGAGCGCGACAGGATGAGGCAGATACGAGTTCCCATCGAAGTGTTGAAGTCAACGCTCGAAGTTAAGCTGTGCGGAGAACCCTTAGATATCTTGCCCCCGGGCGGGAAAAAGTGGCTGGGGTTCGAGTGATCAAAAAACAATGAAAGCGATGCTTCTGAAGGTGCCTGGTTCCATCGAAGAAAAGCCTCTGGTAATGGCTGAGGTGGAAAAGCAGACGCCAGGGCCTGGAGAAGTGAGTCTTAAAATCCTGACCTGCGGCATTTGCCATACCGACCTCCATATCGTGGAAGGTGAGCTGCCTTCAAAGAAGCTGCCTGTAATACCGGGCCATCAGATTGTGGGTGTAGTGGAGTCGGTGGGTAAAAAGGTGACGCGGTTCAGGGTAGGCGATAAGGTCGGGGTGGCCTGGCTCAACTCGACATGCGGCAAGTGCGAGTTCTGCCTCAAAGGGAAGGAAAACCTCTGCGAGAAAGCACGATTCACCGGATATGATGTGGATGGCGGTTATGCTGAGTACACGGTTGTGTCCCAGGACTTCGCCTATCCTATCCCCAGAGGGTTCTCGGACATTGAGGCTGCGCCTCTGCTCTGCGCCGGCGTAATCGGATTTCGTGCTCTGAGATTATCGGAGATAGAAAAAAGGGGCCGTCTCGGCCTCTTCGGATTCGGTGCCTCCGCGCATATTGTAATTCAAATAGCAAAACACTGGGGCTGCCAGGTCTTCGTTTTCACCAGGAGCGGGCAGCACCGCAGGCTTGCTATTAGCCTGGGAGCAGTTTGGGCTGGAGGTGCTGATGAGACTCCTCCGGCAAAAGTGCATAGCGCCATCATCTTTGCACCAGCAGGGAGGCTCGTGCTCGATGCCTTGCGCGTCCTGGGAAAAGGTGGTACTCTTGCCCTGGCCGGAATTTATATGACCCCGATACCCGAAATGGACTACCAGGAGCACCTATACTACGAGAAAACGCTGAGGAGCGTAGCCAACAGCACCAGGAAAGATGCCGAGAACATGCTCAAACTTGCAGCAGAGATACCTATTCGCGCAGAAGTGCAAGAATTTCCGTGGGAAGAAGCAAACCGCGCTTTACTTCTTCTGAAACAGGGCAAAATTCAAGGTGCGGGAGTTCTTAGGGTTTCCAAATGATTCGCATTCTTCATTTCGCTGACCTCCATTTGGGTGTGGAGACCTATGGCCGCATCGACCCGGCGACCGGCCTGTCCTCACGACTGGGCGATTTCCTGGCAGCCCTGGACCAGGTAGTAGACTATGCCTTAGGCAGCGACATAGATTTAGTCCTTTTCTGTGGCGACGCCTACAGGAGCCGCGACCCCAGCCAGACCTATCAGCGCGAGTTCGCCAAACGGATCAGACGGCTCAGCGACAACCATATTCATGTGTTCCTCCTTGCAGGCAATCATGACCTGCCCAATGCCCTGGGGCGGGCGACATCGGTGGAGATCTTCGATACTCTGAACATCGAAAATGTTAGCGTCGCCAATATCCCGCAAAGCTACCGAATAGAGACTAGGAAAGTCGCCATCCAGATCGTGGCTCTGCCCTGGGTAAGATATGGCAGGTTGTTGAGCCGGGAAGATACTAAGAACCTCTCTCTCGACCAACTCAATAAAAAAATCGAAGATATTTTAACTAACTGGGTAGATGCTCAAGCCGCTGCGCTCGATGTCGGCCTGCCTGCTATCCTGGCGGGACATCTTGCTCACTCGGATGCTATTGCAGGCTCAGAGAGGATAATGATGGTGGGACGAGACTATTTCCTGCTCCGGAGCACTATCGCTAATCCTATTTTCGACTATGTTGCTCTGGGACACATGCATAAGCAGCAGACGATCGATCGTCCTGTCCCTATCGTCTATCCCGGGAGCTTGCAGACCATAGACTTCGGCGATGAAGACCAGGAGAAGGGGTTCTACGTCGTAGAATTAGACGAAAACGCAGCCAGAGGGAAACGGCTGAAATCTTACGAATTTCACCCTGTGGAATCGCGCCGATTCCTCACCATCAAGATAAATGCGGACACTGACAATCCTACCGAAACGGTGCTTCATGCTATTGCCAAGAAAGATGTTAAGGATGCTGTAGTTCGCCTGCAGATTAAGGTCTCAGCAGCAAAAGAGGGACTGCTCCAGGAAAATGAGATAAGAAAATCGCTTAAGGAGGCGTATTTTATAGCTGCCATAAACAAAGAAGTCGACCGGGAGCACCGCAGCAGGTTGGAAGGTTACCCTGCGGAGGGGCTGACGCCGCTGCAAGCCTTAAAGTTATATCTTGAGTCCAAGAAGACTTCGAAAGATAGGACTCAGGTGCTCTTAGAATATGGTGAAAAGTTAATGCGCCAATGCTCCGCGACGGAGTAGAATTTTTTCGTGATTGCGTGTACAATCTGTCAAGGTAATTAAATGCATGATTCTATTACATCCGGTAATTGCCGTAGGCCATCGCTGGCTGGCAAAATAGGGAACCTCTTCCCTCGAAGTCTGCCTCCGCGATTACTGCTTATCTTTTTTGCCATCATCATCCAGATAGGCGGAGTAGTCCTCAGTTGGTATGCTTTGAAAGCAGGGGATACTCTTACCATCTCTTTCGCTGTACTCCTCTGGCTTTTCTGGTTCGGCGTGGTTTTCCTGATAGCTAAGCCTTCGGTCGACAACACCTTGAGTCCGTATCGCAAGATAGTGCATGCGGCTGCTGCCGTGATCGTAGTGATAATGATATTCCTGGGTATCGGTGAGGCAATAGGCGTGCACCTGGTTAATACAGGTGTTGTAAAAGACAATGCCATGGCCACGACACTTGTCGATGGCTTCGGTTATAACGATGCTACTGCATTAAACCAACAAGCGAGCCAGACGCTTCTCGACGGCGAAAACCCTTACAAAAAATCTAATATCATCAGCGCTGCCGAGGAATTTAAAGTGTCCCCCGAATATCTTACTCCTCTGAAAGAGGGGGCTTTTGCTAAAGTCTTCCCCTATCCTACAGATGCGCAAGTAGATGCAGTCCTGAGTAAAGCAGAGACTTCAACAAATAAACCGCCCGTGGAGTTTGAGTCGAAGGTAAGCTATCCTGCCGGTTCCTTCCTCTTTCAAGCGCCCTTCGTCGCCCTCGGGCTCAAAGATACCAGATGGTTCTACCTGCTATGTGCTATTGCGATGATAGCGGTGATTTTTTGGAAGGCTCCGAAAAACCTGCGGCCGCTTGTAATAATTGCCTTTCTCACTAATCTTGTACTCTGGAATCTCATCGGCACCGGTCAGACTGATACGTTATACATACTGTTTATACTGCTGGGCTGGATATTCAGGCGGCAGCTATTGCTATCTGCATTGTTTATGGGGCTTGCCGCAACGACTAAACAGATAGCTTGGCTTTTTATCTTATTCTATCTCATTTTGATACTCCGCGAGTCAGGCTGGAAACGCGCTGGGCAATCACTGGGTGTGATCGCGTTTACTTTCATCGCCACCAATTTGCCTTTCATTTTCAGTGCTCCTCAAGCCTGGATGCAGGGCGTGCTCGCACCGATTCTCGATCCCATGTTTCCCAAGGGCGCGGGTATCGTGGCTTTCTCCATCGCCGGTATTCTGCCTCCAAACTCTCTTCTGTTTACTCTTATAGAGGTAACAGTCCTGATATTAGCCATGGTCTGGTACTACTTTAATTGCCGTAAATATCCTCAAGCAGGATTGCTGCTGGCAGTCCTTCCTCTGTTCTTCGCCTGGCGCAGCTTCTCGTTATATTTCTATTTCGCCTCTCTCCTGGTATTTGGAGCGGTTATCATAGAAGAATACCGAAAGTTTGCCGCCAGTAAACAGCCACAGCCTATTTCCATTGCCCGTGCCTAGGCCAGGAAATGGATAACTCAAGGGAGAGCGATGGTTCCGATTAAGCTTGCTCTCAAAAACTTCATGTGCTACCGCGATAATGTGCCTGCTCTGTATTTCGAGGGCTTCCACGTGGCTTGCCTATGCGGCGATAATGGCAATGGCAAATCGGCGCTGCTGGATGCCATCACCTGGGCGCTGTGGGGAGAAGCGAGAGCCAAAAGCGACGATGACCTGATCCACCTGGGACAAAGCGAAATGGAAGTCGAGCTTGAGTTCTCTGTAAGCCAGAACCGCTATCGTGTCCTGCGCAAGCGGACCAAGAGCAGCTTGAAGCGCCCAGGCCAGAGCCTCCTGGAGCTGCAAATAGCGACATCGGATGGATTCAATGCACTCACCGGGAACACCATCAGGGAGACAGAGAGAAAGATAATAGAGATACTGCGTATGGATTATCAGACCTTCATCAACAGCGCTTTGTTGCTTCAAGGCCGTGCTAACGAGTTCAGTATGAAGAAGCCGGGGGAGCGAAAAGAGGTTCTCGCTAACATACTGGGGCTGTCACTCTATGATAAGCTTGAAAAGCTTGCCAGGGACTATACCAAAGAGAGGGAACTAATTCAGCAGAGACTTGGCAGTGAAATCACCCGGATCGAACAAGAGCTGAGCCTGAAGGCGGGCTACGAAGTTGAGCTTCAAAACACGCAGGAAGCTATATCCATGCTTGCCACCGATGTAGAGGGACAGGAGGCTGCTCTCACCTCTTTGCGCCGATCCAGAGACGCACTGAAGTTCAAGGACGAGCAATACAGAGAGATAGGCAAACGAATAGAGCAGGCAGAAAAACAGCTACAAAATCTGAATACTGTGGCCGAGGGGCACCGCTCTAAGATTGAGAGTTATGAGAAGACTTTATCGACTTACGAACTTAATTATGCCGGAATCGAAACACGCCTGGATGAGCTGAGCAAGCAGGAAGATGATTTAAGAGGAAAACGAGAATACGAGAAGGTACTCTCCAGTCAAATTCACCTGATAAACTCGACCAATGTCAGATTGGAGAAAGAAGGAAAAGAGTTGAGAGAGAAGCTTCAACTTCTGGGAAGCGGCGAGGGAGAAGCGGAATGTCCCCTATGCGGCACGAGACTGGGTGTTGAAGAGCTTAAAAGGATTGTGACAAACTATGAAAATCAAATAAATGATAAGAGAGACACATATCGAGCTAATCATGCTGAGGTGCAGAAAAAGGAAGAGGAACTGAGAATCTTAGCACAGGAAATCAAGAAGCTTGATACGATAATTACTGGGGAGAGGACAAAGTTTGAGCGGCAAGCAGGTGCTCTTGGCAAGGAACAAGCGGAGGCTGAGAGATCACTGCCTCAGGAGAGGGAAGCCCTGGCTAAAGCCCCAAAATCTATAGGGGACCTGATTGAGGCGGTTCAGAATGATACTAAGGTAATGAAGACACTGCTCGGTGAGATCGAGTCCCTGCCTAAAATTAAGAGAGAGCTGGAAGATGCTGAGCAAGCGCACCGTGAACTACGAGAGCGGGAAGGTAAACTTCGAGTTAATTTGGGTAAACTGCAAGAGAGCCTGCGCCGCTGCGCTCAACTCGAATCAGAAAAAGTGGAGAAAAGTAAGGAAATGCGTCAGGTAGCGGAGGAAAAGAGCATCTACGAGGAACTGGCCACAGCCTTCGGCAAGAAGGGAGCGCAAGCCCTGATAATAGAAAGAGCGCTTCCTGAGATAGAGGAAGAAGCTAACCGTCTGCTGGGACGGATGACGGACAGCCGCATGAACCTGAAAATAGAGAGCCAGCGCGATACCAGGAAAGGGGAAACGATTGAGACACTTGACATAAAGATAGCAGATGAGCTCGGTACCCGCAATTACGAGATGTTCAGCGGGGGCGAGGCTTTCAGAGTGAATTTCGCTCTGCGAATCGCCCTTTCCAGGCTTCTGGCAAGAAGGGCCGGAGCGCCATTGCCCACACTAATTATTGACGAAGGCTTTGGCACCCAGGATAGCGCAGGAAAGGAAAAGCTGGTTGAAGCTATAAACTCAATTCAGGACGACTTCGAGAAAATACTGGTCATCACGCATATCGAAGAGCTGAAAGATGCTTTTCCAGTACGTATCGATGTTATCAAGACTGAAGAAGGCTCGACGTTCTCGCTGAGCTAACGCAGAGCAGATTGCGCTATAAAAATACGCCATCAATAATCGCCTTTTACTCTTGACAATCAGAGAGCCGTAATTTACTATTCGGTTGGGCGTAAAGCCCATGCACTAGGCGGGAATATTTTGTCAAGGGATATCGAGAACCAAAGTGCGATTCTGAGAAGTCCTGCCCTCATTTTTTCAGTCATTCAAACTCTTTCCTCTAAACATCGTTCTTACATGGGATCTTTGTCGCCACAAAGAGGTGCATTTTGCCTAGATTTTCCGTAGTGCCCAGAGAGCCCAGGTTTTTTGACCTGTTTGAAAGAAGCGTAGCCAATGTTGTAGCGGCTGCCCGGGAGCTCAACAATTTCCTCAATGATTATACAAATGTCCCTCAGAAAGTAGCCCGCATTACGGAGCTTGAACATCAGGGCGACTACATTACTCACCAGATTATCGAGCAGTTGCACCGCAGCTTCTTGACTCCTCTAGACCGCGAGGATATCACCGCGCTGACAGGAAGGCTGGACGACGTGATGGATTTCATTGAGGACGCCGCTAATGCTATGCTTCTCTACAAAATTGAGCAGCCTACCAAGAGAGCCCGAGAGCAAGCAGCTATTCTCGTGGCGATTACTGAAGAGCTTGTTAAGGCGGTACCTCTCCTTCGAAATCGTTCTCATATGAATCAGATATTGCAGCACTGCGTCGAGATTAATCGCCTGGAGAACGAAGCTGATTCAATAATGCGTTTTGCCCTTGCAGAGCTCTTCGATGGGACGCCACCCTACGATGTCATTAAGTGGCGCGAGATCTACCAGCACCTGGAGAACGCGGCGGATAGGGGTGAAGATGTAGCCAACGTACTCGAAGCCGTGGTGCTCAAGAATGCATGATGCTCTAATACCTATCTTGTTCCTGGTACTGGCTGCTGAATTTGTTAATGGAGTTACAGACGCCCCCAATGCTATAGCTACTGTAGTATCGACTCGCGTTTTGCCTCCGCTGGGAGCAGTCGGTATGGCTGCTGTATTCAACCTTGTGGGGGCCCTCGTTACCGGCACCGCCGTAGCTGCTACCATAGGTAAAGACTTCGTCAAGCCGGAAGTTATCTCGTTATCAGTAGTTGCTGCCTCTATGATTACCATAGTGCTGTGGAGCGTGGTGACCTGGCGGCTTGCCTTACCTACCAGCAAGAGCCATGAGCTTGTCGCCAGCCTAACTGGCGCCGGTCTGTCCTCCGGAGGAGTCTCTGTGCTCCTTTGGGCAGGGTGGGAAAAAGTGATAATAGGGCTGCTTCTATCCACCTTCGGCGGGTTTTTCGCCGGTACGGTGGTCATGATAGTCCTTTACTGGGTTCTACGGCGCCTTAGTCCCGCATCTGTCCGTGGCATCTTCGGCAGGCTGCAGATAGCCTCCTCTGCATTCATGGCATTTAGCCACGGCAGCAACGACGGCCAGAAATTTATGGGCGTCTTTGCGTTAGCGCTGCTGCTCGGGGGAGTTACCACCCAGTTCCACGTATCATGGTGGGTTATCGTCGTCTGCGGCACAGTGATGGGGCTGGGCACAATTTTTGGCGGATGGCGCATAATGCGAACAGTGGGCTTTAAGCTCACCAAGCTTGAGCCTGTGAACGGCTTCGCCGCTGAGACCGCCGGAGGTGCTGCTATTATGCTGGCTTCCTCTTTTGGTGTGCCCCTGAGCACAACTCATACTATAAATACCGCTATCATGGGTGTTGGTGCTACGCGCAGATTGTCAGCAGTACACTGGGAGGTAGCCAGGCGGATCGTAGCGGCCTGGGTTCTGACATTCCCTGCTTGCTTCGCTCTGGGTTGGGTTTTAGATAAGGGCATAGGCCGCATCATGTAAACCCTGGCTGCGAGGCGCTTCCAGAAACACCTTCGCTTAAAATTATTGACCGAAGTTGCTCGATACAGTAGAATTATTGACGGAAGAAGGTGAGGTACAATGGCGGGAAGCAAGAGCTGTGAAGAGCTAATAAATGAAATAGTTGCAATTGAACTGCGCATGTTCCTGACTGTCCAGACTGCGGGCCCTACAACGTGCCAGGAGCAGCCTGAAACCTTCAAGTTGATGCGGAGAGCTGGCTTTCAGGTCTTATCAAGTGAAGCTTTGGAATCATATCTCCAGGACCTCCAGGAAGCCCTTGAAGAGGACAGGAATCTGGTAACTTTAAAGTACGCTCGCATTGACGAGCTTATTCCCTGCCTTAACGATAGCCATCTAATTGGCGATATTGTCGAAATCGAGGAGGGCTGGCTGAAGGAGTTGGAGAAAAAATATCCCCTCACTTTTCGGAATCGGGCTGACTTTGCGGCAGGGATTTATCTCAAAAGCGAGCTCGAGACTTACTCCGACCGGACTCTAGAGTTGTATCTCAAAGACCTTAAAAAAGCTCTGGCTGAAGGAAGAAACTTAACAGCAGAACGATACATCTACCTCTTTAAGCAACTGGGTTACAACTCTATAGACGATATGGAGCAGGAAAGAAAGAAGGCTACGTAACGCGTCCATCTGGGGCTGTAGCTCAGCTGGGAGAGCGCCTCCTTTGCAAGGAGGAAGTCAGGGGTTCGAGTCCCCTCAGCTCCACCAAAGGTGACTTTTGCAAAACTAACCTGCTGCCTCTCTGGATTATTGATTTTGGTAAGATTTATCCGGCAAAGAATCTTTCGCGACTTCAAGTCCTCTGACGGTATTATCTTGATTCCGAGCTTGGCAACTAAGTCGGCTTTCTCGGTGAAAGATGCCTCTTGCAGATTTCGGTTGCGAAGCGCGTTCAACTCCTGCCGCAACAAGTCAGCTTCAAGAGCACTAATACCTCTGTTCGCCATCTGATCCAGGAGTCTTCCAATTTCCGATTCTGCCCTGGCGATGGCATCTCGATGTTCAGCAAGTTTGGTTTGGCTTTCTTCCGGTGTATAGAAACCTTTCTCCCAGCCATCTTGTACCTTACTGATTCGAAGTTTGGCCTGGCTGATCTTAAATTGCTCCAATCTAACCAGCTTTTCCAGGTCTGTACTCTCGGAAGAAATGGCAGCTAATTGCTGGTCCAGCCACGTCTCATTGCGGAGCATCACAGAGATTTCTTCCCAAATCTCTTCGTCCCAGGTTCCAGAGACAAACCGATTATAGTTGCAGGGATTGG
Organism: Dehalococcoidia bacterium; assembly: GCA_034409195.1. GTDB lineage: Bacteria > Chloroflexota > Dehalococcoidia > SZUA-161 > SZUA-161 > JACWAE01. The sequence goes on along the minus strand of DAOUMT010000301.1, from coordinate 3,252 downwards.
TAATCCAAGGACAGTAGTGGGCTCGACAATAATAATAAACTTCGTCACCTCCGTCCTTGAGCAGAACCGACATCGGTTTCCCGCATTTCGGGCAAAGCATCCTGTTCCGAAACAACGCCTGTATTCTTTTACCCTGCTTACCTCTGCCACGGCCTCTCTCTCGTAGATTACGGTCGGCCTTCGCCCACATTTCCTCGGTGATCAAAGGCGGTACTTCAAAGGGTACTTTCTCGTTCTCAGGTTTTGGTCTAATCAGAGTTCGCTTGATGCCTAGAGTAAGGTCACCCAGAGGCCTCTCCGGGTTCGGTACACGGCCATTAGCATTATATGCTGCCTTTCCTGTGTAGCATCTGTGACTGGCAATCTTGATTACCGTTTTAGGAGACCAGGTAGTGCGGCAGGGTGGTCGAATCCCGAGTTCATTCAATCTATTGGCTACCCAATATGCGGTGCGATCTTCATCTGCAAGCCATATGAAAATCTGGTAGTGGGTCAATTTGAAAGTAATACACAAAATAGAAAGGTGGTTCTTAAATGCGGCTCATCAATAAACTTGTTGATGGAAGACCGGCTAGACGCTATAATAGGATAAAGCATAATCCTATAAAAAAATGGGAAAGGAGCGTAAAGGTGACGCAACTCATTGGTGCTTTATGCGAAGGTAGAACTAAAGTGGTTCTAATATCGGATAGAATGGTTACTGCCGCTGATTTTACTCTAGGATTCGAGCACGAGCCAAAATTTACCATGATGTCTCCCTTTGCGTTAGTTCTTTCAGCTGGAACAATTCATGAACCAGAGCTTTTAGAAGATGCAAGTGCGAACATTACAGGAGTAGGTATAGCTTCTATGAGGCAAACAGCAGAAAGTATATCAGAAAGTTATCGGAAAATAAGGAAAAAACGTGTAGAAGATGAAATACTATCATGTTATGGGCTTTCTTCGTTTGACGATTTCTACCAAAAGCAACGTTTATTGCATGAAGATACAAATATGCGAATATTGAATGACATTGAGAATTATGGCAGTCCTGAAAATGGGGGCTTGGGTGCGCAATTCATTGTTGGTGGTGTGGATCACAAAAAGGCACACGTCTATGCTATAGGAGACCCAGGGACTTATCGGAGTTATGATTCTCTGGGATATTGCTGCTTGGGAATTGGTTCAAGACATGCTGAGCCAGTTTTTGCGTTCTTTCAATTTAAACCATCGCTTAAAGTTTCAGAAACATTACAAATAGCTTATGCTGCAAAGAAAAGAGCGGAGATGGCTGGCGGTGTGGGTAAAGAGACGGATGCCTGGATTGTTACTGAGGAGGGTAGCTATGAAATTACAAGAGAAACCATTGACAAACTTGAAGACTTTTATCAAAAGAAGGAGGGCGTTTCCCAGCTCTGGCCAGGTCTTGAGATTAAAACAAGAAGACTTATGTATCCGCCAAAACAAGCTGCAATTACGAAAAAAGAAGCTAGAGTTACACAGAGGAAAAAGGCAACGCATTGAAATAAAATCAAAGAGATTGGATAAACCGCCAGATAAAGGGGGGAGGGTACTGGTTCTCAGCTAGACCAGACCTACGATTTCTTCCAAAGTCCAGATATGATTGTTTAGTCCAGCGGCCATCGCAGGTGTCCTCGGATAAGCATTAGCAAGGGTTTTGTGTGGTCTAGCGAAATTGTAGTACATAAAATGGAGTGCTAATTGGTACTCCAAATACTCCACTTTCTTGGAAAAGCCATTGGTCAGCCTGGTAAATCTCCTCATACTCATTCTCATGGTAAGGTTCTGGCGTTCTACATAACTTGTCGAAATAGCCTTATTATCGGGATTCCCTTGAATAATATGCTTTTGGGTAGCTATGCATTCAGCCGGACTGTAATGCCTCTCACTCTCGGGGGCTTCTCCATATAATTTTACTAATTGAGCGTAATCAACCTCAGTGCCAAAGGCATTTTCAACCGCTTCCAGATACATCTTGTGACCATCAGTAGTAATCTGGACTCGGTTAGTCAGTCTAGCCTTTAGGTCGTTTGTGAAGGCGATAGCACACTCTAGATTTCTCAATCCAACTAGCCATGAGGGTATCAGTTTCGTCTCAGCATCTATAGCCGTGAAAGTCCAGACATCGCCATAGCCGAATTGCCCCTGCTTTTGTTCGGGTACGTTCTTTTCTTTGGCATAGACAAAGCCCCATATCTCATCACACTGAATTTTCTTGCAGGTCAAATTTTTGACATGCATATCCTGATATTGCATACAGGCTTTGCCGACATCTCTAAGAAGCCTACTAACGGTTCCCTTAGCTGTCCCTGTCATTCGGCAAGTAGAACGAATGGAATTACCCTCAACTAAAGCTGAGATTACTTGCACTCTTTTGTCTGAACCTAACCTATTCATGACTCTAACCTCATTCAGTATGGTATCATTATACCATACCGCTTGAGCATTATCAATAGGTAAATGGGTTATTTTAGTAGATATTTGGATTGTTAGAGATTATTGCTCACCCTTTATGAGGCGCTCTGCTTCTTCAATAGCAGCTTTAGCAATCTCCTCTTTGGAAGGTTCTAAGAAAAATCGATAAGTATCCCTTTCATTTAGATGAAGTATTTTGGACAATTCGGCCAGGTCATAGCCGAGTTCGTCTTGATAGACCTTAACAATCTCCTTGAATAAATGTGGGTTCTCTATCGGTATATCTAATTCCTCTGGTTCCCTTTGCTTATAATGGCTCAATTGTATCCAAAGCTTTCTAGCTTCGGCTGGTGTTATAGCCCTTAAGGTTTGAGCCCGTTTCAACAATGCAGCCATTGATACTTTCCACTGTAATTTTAGGGTAGCTAGTTTAGACAGGGTTAAATTATCTAAGTAGGGTAAAATATGGCGAGCTGGCATTAAAAATTCTGCTGCAAATCTGTCAGCTTCTTCTTCCCTATTGTCTCTCAATATACCTTGGTGCATTACAATGTGCCCTAATTCATGGCATAGCGTGAAACGTAGACGATCCCCAGGCGCAAAGACATTAATAAAAAACAATGGTCTTGATTTGACAATGCAGAAGCTAACAGCATCAATACGGCGTGTCCCAAAATCAAACGGGACAATTATGCCATTTGCACTCTCTATTAGTTCTACCACATTAGGGACGTATCCGGTATGAATCCCCCAATTGTTACGAATGTTATCAGCAATATCTTCAACAGTTCCATTAAATTCATCGAGGTCTATACTCTTAATGTGGTCCCCCTGCAC
>DAOUMT010000300.1:0-17758 GCA_034409195.1 Dehalococcoidia bacterium | reverse complement strand
TGCCATCGAGAAGCGGGCCCTTGCGAAAGCAATCCGATGATCACAATTAATTCACAAAATCTAGAACAATTTGGAGGGCGCTCTTGAACAAACATACATCAGATACGATGGTACATCCACCTGCAGTCGCTTACTTTTCCATGGAAGTCGGCCTGGACCCCGCTATGCCCACTTACAGCGGCGGCCTGGGTATGCTGGCCGGAGACACCCTGCGGGCTGCAGCAGATCTGGCCATACCTATGGTAGGAGTAACACTTCTGCATCGAAAAGGCTATTTCCGCCAGCACCTGGACGCATGGGGGAACCAGACGGAAAGTCCGGCTGTCTGGTCTCCGGAGAAACTGCTGGAACCTATGCAGCCCCGGGTCTCAGTAAGCATAGAGGGCCGCAAGGTGCAAATCCGGGCCTGGCGCTATGTTGTACACGGCCTGGCAGGACACGATGTACCGGTATTTCTTCTGGACACCGCACTGGCGGAAAATAGCGCATGGGACCAAACACTCACCGATTATCTCTACGGTGGAGACAACCATTACCGACTGTGTCAGGAGGTAGTGCTCGGCTTGGGCGGCGCAGCCATGCTGCTTGCCCTGGGTTACAAAAAGGTGCAGACCTACCACATGAACGAGGGGCACTCCGCGTTCCTCACGCTGGCTCTACTGGAGGAGCGCCATGAGAAGGATGGACTCCATGATGTTACCAATGCAGACCGAGAGGCGGTCCATCACCGCTGCGTCTTCACCACCCACACACCTGTCCCGGCCGGAATGGACAAATTCCCCATGGACATGGTGAGGCGGGTGCTGGGAGATGAGCCGACAAACGCCCTACAGGCCGTGGGAGCTTTCCAGGACGGAATATTGAACATGACCCATCTCGCCTTGATATTCTCGCGCTATATAAACGGGGTGTCCACGAGACACGAAGAGATATCGCGCAGCATGTTCCCCAACTATCCCATCAATTCCATCACCAATGGAGTGCATGCTGTGACCTGGACTTCGCCTCATATTCAGCGCCTCTATGACAATCACTTCCCTGAGTGGCATAAGGACGCCTTATATCTTCGTTACATCATAAGCTGTTCCCTCGAACTTTTCCGCGACGTGCACAACGATGCCAAGCACGACCTACTTGCTGAGGTGGAACGCCGCACCGGCACGCGCCTCGACCCCAAGGTGATGACCATCGGCTTTGCCCGGCGCGCCACCGCTTATAAGCGTGCTGACCTGCTGTTCTCAGACCTGGAACGCCTGAAGAGGATAGCGCGCGAAGCCGGCCCATTTCAGGTCATCTATGGAGGCAAGGCACATCCCAGGGATGAAGGCGGAAAGGCCTTAATCAGGCGTATCTTTCAGGCCGCTAATGCCCTGCGAGGCACAATCCCTGTCGTCTACCTTGAGGAGTACGACATGGCTTTGGGCAAGCTCATGTGCTCAGGTGTTGACCTGTGGCTCAACACCCCCCAGAAACCTGACGAGGCTTCCGGCACCAGCGGCATGAAAGCGGCACTCAACGGAGTGCCCAGTCTGAGCATACTTGACGGCTGGTGGGTTGAAGGACATGTAGAGGGTGTTACTGGCTGGTCTATCGGCGAGTCCGACGAACCTGAGAGCGATCCTTCTAAAGATATAGCTTCGCTTTACGACAAGATGGAGAAAGTGATTATGCCTTTATTCTATAAGCAGCCGGAGGCCTATACCAAAGTAATGCGTACGGCTGCCTCGCTCAACGGCTCGTTCTACAACGCGCAGCGCATGGTATTCCAATACATGGAAAATGCCTATCTGCACAGCGACTAGCCTTACCCTCTTTTGCAAAGGGAGCAAGGGGATTTAACATGTGGGGGCGACTCGATGAGTCGCCCCCACAAACTTACAATATCCCTCTATTTCAGGATATAATAGGCTTGAGCAAAGAAGAAAAGGTCATCTAAATATGTCTCCAGCAAACAGGACAGGTGTAGCTAACCTCCCTCTTCACTATGGGAAAGCGCCGCGCTGGCTGTTCGAGCGCATGATCAAGCTCTCCCGTGAGATATCCATAGCCGTTGTGGAGGAGTTCGGCACCGAGGAGTTGCTGCGCCGTTTGTCCGACCCGTTCTGGTTCCAGGCACTGGGCTGCGTGCTGGGCTGGGACTGGCATTCCAGCGGCGTCACCACCACCGTCTGCGGTGCTCTCAAGGAAGGGACAAAGGGACTGGAGAAAGACCTGGGCTTCTATATCGCCGGAGGCAAGGGCAAGGCCTCAAGGCAGACTCCTTCCCAGATCGCACAGCACTGTGAACTAATCTCCCGAGACCCCGAGCCTCTGGTATACGCCAGCAGGATGACCGCGAAGGTGGACTCAGTCGCGCTGCAAGATGGCTATCAGCTCTATCACCATACCTTCCTGTTCACCACCAAGGGCGATTGGGCTGTGATCCAGCAGGGCATGAACGAGAAGAACCGCTATGCTCGCAGGTATCACTGGCTCAGCGAGGGATTAAAGGACTACGTCTGCGAACCCCATGCCGCTATCTGCTCACAGGGATTTGGCGCCGCGCTAAACATGGTCGCTGCTGAAAGTGAGGGGGCGCGCAACGTGGTGACCCAGGTTGCCTCAGAAGAGAAGCCCGAGAAGCTGATTGACGAGCTTAATAAGCTGAAATCGCTGACCCTTCCCGAACATCACTACCTAAGTATGGCAGACCTGCACCCTGAGCGCCTAGAGAAGATATTCCTGCATACATATGAACGCAAACCCGATAATTTTGAAAATTTGCTGGGGCTGGAAGGCGTAGGTCCCGCCACTATCCGTTCCCTCAGCCTCATCTCAGAGTTGGTCTATGGCGTACCTCCCAGCTTCCGCGACCCCGCCCGTTACAGCTTCGCTCACGGTGGCAAGGACGGCATCCCCTACCCAGTAGACCGCAAGACCTACGATAGAAGCACCGAAGTACTGGCCCGCGCGGTGCGCCGGGCCAGGCTGGGCTATAGAGAGGAAATGGAGGCCCTGAAGCGTCTCCACAACGTATTGCCTTGACGAAAAAAGTTCTTTTCATAGACTACGACGGCACGCTTCACGACTCCGACGCCAAGTATGCAGCCAGGCTGGACGGCATACTTGGTCTGAACGGAATAGATATTTGGAAGGCATATTTACACGTGCACCGGGGCATAGTCCATGTGAGATACCCTGAGAAGCATGACGACTTCTTTTTCCACCAGAGGCTTCTCTTCGACTACCTCAATAAACCATATGATGATAAGATAGCCCGTACACTGGCTGGAAAGTTCAGGCAGGCGCAGCAGGAGACCTGGGAAAATCCTTCGTTCTACCCAGATACCCTCCCCTTCCTCAATAAGGTCAAGGACAACCATATCCTCTGCCTGACCACCGGCGACTACGCACCAGAGAAAGCAAAAGCCCTGGAGAAAGCAGGCAATGCAAGCTATTTTAGCTATACTTTTGATAAAGACCACCTTGGTCTCAAGGGGCGCGGCAGCAGCTATTACGATAATGCAGTTATGTCAACTAAATCTCGCCCTGAGGACGTAGTGGTCATCGGCGATAGCCTGGAACACGACATAGCTGCTGCCGGGGAAGCTGGACTAGCTACGGTGTGGGTCAACCGCAGAGGTATTCCTTTAGCAGAGAACCTGCCAAGGCCTGATTTTGAGGCCAGAGACCTGCTGGAAGTGCTGAGCTACATCCAAGACTTGTAGAGGCAAAATGTTACGGTTGCATAATTCGAAACCGCATTCGCAGGCTGGCTTGCAAGCTAACCCAAACCGAATGATTTAGCAATGTAGGGGCACGGTTTCCGTGCCCAATAAGGACGAGAACACTTAGCCCCTGCTGATATAATCCTCCTTCCCCTTGAGGGAGGGAGTTAGAGGAAGGGGTAAGGTTTCAGCCTCACCTAACCTCTCCGTCGAAGGAGAGGGATTTTAACTGACTGCTCGAAAAGGAGAACAAGATGGAAATAAATCCTTCCGGCTTCTATGAGATATTATCGCCGCGATGCGCCGTGCTTATCTCCACGGTGGACAAAGAAGAGAGGACCAACGCCGCACCCTTCAGCTTTGTGACACCTGTATCGTCAAACCCTCCACTGGTACTCTATGCCTCCGCTCCTCAGAGGCACACGCTGGCGAACACCAGGGAAATGGGCGACTTCGTGCTGAACATCGTGCCGGAAGGACTGCTGGATAAGCTCTATGTCTGCTCCAAAGCATTCCCCAAAGGTGTGAGCGAGATCGAGAAGGCAGGCCTAACCGAGAGGAAGTCGCAGAAGGTGAAATCGCCCTCTATAGAAGAGTGCGTAGGCTGGATAGAGTGCCAGTTTGAGTTCGAAAAGGAGGCTGGAGACCACATTCTGGTCGTGGGCAGAGTGGTTCATGCCGAGTGCAAGGACGAGTTCATCGGCAAAAACGAGTTCGACGTCTCTAAAGCGAAACCGGTGATGCACATCAGAGGCAGACGGTTTGTGGTGGCGGAGAGGATGGTGCTGGCGAAGGGAGAATAATCTACTATTTCATTGGTAGATTGGAGCATCTGCTCCAATCTCTAGTCATGGGGCGTTTCTTTAGAGCTTTGGTCCCCGCAGCTCACGGCCGCAGTTCATACAGAATCTTGCCCCTTTGGGGTTTTCCCTACCGCAGTTATCACAAATGGATTTTATTGACCTGGCTTGAAATTCGCGCCGGGACATCGCTATCAATATCAGTGCCGGTATTCCAAGCGGCCATACTGCCAGCACAGCGCATACACCGCCGACAACCGAGCGGGTGAAGTTTTTCCGGCCAAATGCGTGGCTCGAGCCAATAATCGCCAGAATGCCGAAGACTACCTGGGCTATTCCGAGCCCCACCGATATCCAGTCCACTGGTTCCCAGGGGTAGGTGGGCGAAGCCCCACCTACAATGAAAATGAAGCCCGAAACTAAGCCAATGACGCCGGCTATTATGCCCAAAATCCCCCCGGCAATCGGCTTTGCGGTATGTCGCCCCACTACATGGCCGGAAGCACCAGCGGCACAGGCAGGGCAATAGGTCTTTCCATCTACCACAGTGCGACATCTTGAGCAAACAGCCCTGCCACAGTTAACGCAGACCCCCACAGCGTCAACATCGGGGTGAGTCGAGCACTTCATAATACCTCCGTAAGTCATCACCTTCATTTTCAAATTAAGCGACATTCAACGCCATTGGCAAGAATTGTATATCAGACTACGATGGCAGTCAAACCTCTTAATGAATATAAGGGAAAACTGGAGACAACCGGCTTGGTCGCGCACTATGAAGCTATACCCACTAAGGTTTCACCCCGCTGACCTTGACGCTTAGCACTGAGTCGGCTGCAACCTTAACTTTTTCGAGCGATAACCCGGAGTCCTTAATGATAGCAAGAGCCGTCGGGTCGTTGGCCATGCATTCGATAGGGAAAACTGTTTCTTCAAGCACTTTGACCTTGCGAAAGCCGGCGGACTTTATGGTTTTCAAATAGTTGTTCTTCATGCTCGCACCGGCAAGGCAACCCACATAAGCCTGGATAGAGTTCTTTATCGAAGCAGGCAGTTCCTTCAGCAAGACTATATCCGAGACCATCAGCCTGCCACCTGGCTTCAAAGCCCGGAACGCCTCTTTGAACACTCTATTTTTATCGGGCGACAGGTTAATAACGCAGTTGGAGATGATCGTATCGACCGAATTGTCCGCAACAGGCAGATTCTCAATCTCTCCCAGCCGGAACTCCACATTCTCGTAGTTGCCCTTCCGGGCATTCTCCCTCGCCTTTTCCAGCATCTCCGGCGTCATGTCCACGCCGATGACCTTTCCCTTCTTCCCCACCCTGTCAGCAGCCAGAAAGCAATCGAAGCCGGCACCGGAACCGAGGTCCAGTACAGTCTCGCCTTTTTTGAGGGAAGCTAGCGCCACCGGGTTGCCGCAGCCGAGGCCCAGATTGGCGCCTTCGGGAACAGATTTCAGCTCTTCTTCAGAGTAGCCTATCGCCCTGCTGATGTTCTGAGCCAGATCAGTGCCCGAGCAGCAGGGGCTGGCGGTGGCGCAGCATGAGTTCGACTGCTTAGCGACTCTGGCATAGCCTTCTCGTACAGTCTTCTTTATTTCGCCTTCCTTCATTATTGAATACCTCCCTTAATCCTGAATTATTTCTTTCATCATGGGGCCGAGCATATCTTTTACCATACTGGTGATAGCATCTGTCTTAATTAGCGATATACAGCTTACTTCGCCGCCCATTTGCCAGCTTACTACAGCCAGCTTATCGCCGGCCTTTATTTTCGCCTTGTCCCTGATATCCTTGGGAAGTACCATCTGCCCTCGTTCATCCACGCTTATCAGTGATTCGACCTTACAGCAGCCCATCCCTTCACCTATAGCCGCGCAGCAGGATTCACCTACCTTTTTTCTTACCACCCGTCACCTCCTTCCAAAAATTTCAGTGTATTCTGAAAAATCAGAACACACTGATTATATACAACAATATTAAGTTTGTCAACTGCCCAATTAAACGAAGTCTAAAAACGCTTCTTAGCTCTTCTCCAGCATTTCTTTCATTGGTCTCCAACAATAATCACGTCGCAAATTGCCTGATAGTTTTTGTCTTCATCCTTTCACCCTTTTCGATAGCCAAAATTTACCGTCTCGGTAGCTCGCAAATGAGACAAAAGTCACATCGAAACAACCTCAGTTTATTTACAATAACCGTGTATTAGGAATACTCCGCATACGAACTCAATAAGTAGCCGGCACATTCCCACAAGTTTGGGAAGCTATTGGAGGCACAGTGAATACACTGGCAACGAAAAAGAACGCGCGAGTGCGCACTAAGGTTCCGAGCGATATGCTCAGAACCGGAGAAGCTTGCATGATTCTCTGCATACATACCAACACGCTGAGAAGATGGAGTAAGCAGGGGATACTAAAGGCATATCGCGTTGGTCCCCGTGGCGACCGAAGGTTCAAACGTGAGGACATAGCTGCTTTGCTTATCGAAAAGACCAAAGACAGCGTCACAGATAAAATCAAACTGAGCCACCAGTAGCTACAGACCAGTTTCGTATTCAGGCCGCTTCTCGTAAAGCTGCGTGATGCCACTAATCGCCGAGCCGGAATGGCGGATAGCGGTCCGTCATCAATCCTGAATACGCAGATACCCGATAAACCCATCGGTCGATGCCCATAATAAAGTCGAAGATGCCCCTGGGATACCTGCCCGTAAATAGCAGCGCCACTGCACTAAAGAAAACAAGAGCCCACACCAGACCAGGCCATCTGCCACCGGTACCCAGGAAAAGGGCAATGATGATATAGTGAGGAATGGCCAGTAGCCACCACTTCACCAGCACCAACCCGGGGGTAAGAGTAGTCGGGTATTCCACCTCTAAATCAGCGGGGTATCCACCGGCCTTAAATGTAAATGGTGGATACTTATCAGTCCCCAGCGCCTGATAGCTATAGAAGCCCACACGCCATGTCCAGCGCAGCACACCGACATTGAAATCGAAAAAGCTGCGAGGATATCTGGCTGTAAACAAGATGGCAAAGAAAGACATTATCCAGACAACCGCAAAAGCTATCCAGAGGAAAAAGAGCACAATCAAGTGCGGAATTATCAGAATCCACTTCACTAGCCACAGCCACTGAGATAGCGGCTCGGTAAGCTCACCCTTAAAGGTGAGCGGGTATTGCGCCTGCCCTCCGGGACCTGCTGCCCCTCCCGTTCCTGCGCCTGCCCCGCCGCTGACCCTCCGTCTGCGAGTCCCCAGAAGAATTAGGCCGACGCCTATTATCAGTAAAACTATACCGCCAATAAGAAGCCCTATACCAATCCAGAATATCCCAGGAGCCTTCACGCCGATAGACCCGCTCACATCGACGCCAGCAGACCCATCTGCGTTCATCAGTACCAGCACCCAGTTCCCTGTCTGCAACTGCCACTGCAAAGTCTGTGTCCCAGTCCCATACGCTGAGACAACCCAGAATGTTTGGGAAGTAGGTGCTGCAGGTGCCAAATTGCCAGGATGATTTGTATAGTACACCCTGAATGGGTTAACCCTGAAATCTCTGATCTCATCATAATCGACGCCGCTTAAGTAAGTTTGCATATCCGCCTCATTGGCTATTCCGATGAATATCTGTTTCGAGGGACTTTGACTCGAGGCTTGCACCTTTATGGTGGCTATGTGATGTCCGCCTCCAAACCATCCTGATTCTAAATTTATTTCAGCGGGCTTGGTTGTTATAGCATAAGAAGGCCTCTCAAGTTGGATTGTATTTGTGGTGATAAATCCTTGGCTGTCCGTGTGAGCTTGGTCTAGCCAGACCAGCGCCCCTCCACCTGTAATCAGAGCAAGCGCTATCAGCAAAATGATGGCTCCAAAAACTAGAAGCACAATCTTGCCTGCACTCATGGCTGCACCTCCGCTTCAGCGGCATTCTATCATCTCGTACAAGACACGTCAATATCGGAACAAGGGCGAGATTACCTTACTGGTACGTTGTTGTTGGCTGGCTTTTCGATGTAGGTTATAAAAGACGCATAAAGAGGAGACCGTATTCCCATTCGTAGTGAGCTTGTCGAATGGTTCGAGGTAAAAGGCTATTTCAAAGCGATCAAAATTAAGTCATGCCGCTTCGAGGTTCTCAAATGCTCTCACTATCAGCTCACTCATAGCAGGATGTATGTGCATGCCTTCATTGATACTGTGTATACCTCCGCCAGTCGCCATAGCATTGACAACTTCCTGAATAAGCTCGGGGGCGTAAGGCCCTATGAGATGAAAACCAAGTATCCTTCCACTGTGTCCATCGACAATGGCCTTGGCGAAGCCTTCCTCTTCCATCATGGCTTCACCCTTCGCGGTATCGAAATACTTCGCTTTCCCTACCAGTACATGGTAATCCTTCTTGGCATTTTCCTCGGTCAGCCCTACGGAGGCAATCTGAGGGTGAGAATAGACTGCGTGAGGTGCTGCACTGTAGTCCATTTTTATTCTATTTTTATGATTTGAGTTATGCCAGGCCAGCGATGCCTCCCTGTTTGCCACGTGCGTGAACATCTGCTGCCCGTTCGCATCGCCTAGAGCGAATATGTCCTTCTTCGTAGTTTCAAGATAATCATCGACCTTTATAAAACCCCGTTTATCTAATTCAACACCTGTTTTCTCTACCTTTAGCAAATCAGCGTTCGACCTTCTACCCACTGCGACCATTACCCTCTCAGCAGGGAACTCCATTTGCTTACCGGTAGCTTTATCCTTGGCTACAGCAATGATTTCCTTCCCATCTTTCCTTATCTCCTCCACCAGTGTATCGGTATAAATATCCATACGCTTTTTCATCTCTTTTTTCAGAAGTTCAGATATCTCGGGTTCTTCCGATTGAGCAATCCTGCTGAGCATCTCTATAATCGTGACTTTAGTGCCCATTGCGGCAAAGAAATGCGCATATTCAACTGCTATGTACCCGCCGCCTATTATTACCAGGCTTCCCGGACGCTGCGTAAGCTCCAATGTGTTCTCATTCGTCAAATAATCAATGCTATCCAAGCCCTTGATAGGAGGGATCACAGGTCGTGACCCGGAGACAATAAAAATCTTCTTGCTTTTTATCTTCTCTCCATCGACCTCCATTACGAAGTCCTCTACAAAATACCCTTCCTGCTCGTAGAAATCCAGATTTTCAGGCTCCTTAATCCCTTTCCTTATATAGGCTTGGCTTTCAGCCCTGCTTTTCCTCATCCGCTCCATTATCGAAACAAAATCTATGTTTTTTATTTCGGCGGTAATACCCAGCTTTTTATCTTCTTGTATCTCAACTATCCTGTCCGCAGTATATATCAACATTTTAGAAGGCACACAGCCCAAATTCAGACAGGTCCCTCCGAGAGGCCCCTTATCCACTAAAGCAACCTTAAGACCCTTTGCTATAGCCTCGTCTACAATGAGCGCCCCTGCGCCGGAACCGATTACAATTATATCGTATTGCTTCATCTTCAACTCCCTGTTTTTGAGATATCAACGCAAACATGATAAGCATGTGTGATGAAGAAGTCATAAAATGAAGGGGAAAAAGGTTAAAAATTTATCACATTTTGGGCACGGCAGACGAGGCTGACGAAGACCATAGAAGCCCTATAAGTATTCTGCTTATCTTTTTCACTGACCACAGCCAAATTGCATATCAGCAACGAAGAAAACGCTACATAACTTCTACAAGCTGCACATCAAAAATCAGGTCTTTCCCCGCCAGAGGATGGTTAGCATCTAACGTCACGCTCGTTTCGGAGAGCTCGGCCACCCTCACTAAAAACATTTGGCCGTCGTCCCGGCGGAGTTGCAACTGCTGACCAACTTCCGGTTGAAAGTCCTGCGGAAATTTGTCTCGACCTGCAACCAGCATCATTTCCTCACGATGCGGGCCATATGCCCTCTGATGCGGGATTTTAAAGGTTTTCGATTCTCCAGGATTCATCCCTACCACAGCCTGTTCAAAATCCGGGATGACTTCAGATCCGCCTATTTTGAACTGCAGGGGTTCGCGCCCGGCTGAAGTATCGAATACCGTTCCGTCCTCCAATTTGCCAGTATAGTGGACATTAACAGTATCGCCTTGCTTAGCCTGTGCCATCGCTTCCTCCTTTAGTTTTATGATAACAAAAAATACAAGCAAAAAGAAAAACTTAATTTGGAAACCGGACCTGCGTATGCCAAGATTTAAGAGGCGTTGGGCAGGATAAAGCTATGCTTATTTAGTTTATCAGGGGCCAGCTTGTCTTTAATACAAGTCACAAACCGGTCCACGAGCCACCAATAATAATCGCTAGGAATACAGTTTTTGCTAATATCAGGTACCTCGTTAAAAGCATCGATAACCCAGGGCTGGCCCTGCTCGTCCACACACCATTCTACCACATTGATGTCCATATCCAAACATGAATTCATGCGTATAGTCAGTTCTGTCAATTTATTTTTTATATCGCTAATCTCCTGCAAGTCACTGTACAGGTATTCCCCCATGGCGAATGGTTTCGGTATCCATCTGACAAATAGTACATCTTGGTCAATACAGAAAACCCTATAGTAGTACTTATAGTTTATTTTGCGCTGCACCAGCCAGACCTTACCCGCCCCGTGGGAGGCATGATACTCTTTCAGCTCTTCCGGAGTATTCACTACGTAGACATCATCCCATCCGTAGCCATCTACAGGCTTAAAAATGCAGGGTAACCCTACCTCATCGACGATTCGGCTCCAGGAGGGCTCGACAACCATGCCCTCCAACTCTTCCTTTAGCTCTGGGCCAGGCAGAGCAACAGACTTGGGAGAGGGTATCTCCAGAAGCCGGAATACCAACTCATCCACCAATTTATTGCTGGCCGAAGCAGCGAAGGGGTTATTGATCACATAAGTCCCACCCAGGGACATGTTCTTGGCCACTTCCTTCAGAAAAGGGAAACGAAAGCTCAACCGGTCTACAATAACCCCATACTCGCCGGTTATAGGAACAGCCTGCTCAGCAAAGGAGAGGAACTCTACGGGAAGATCACCCAATTTAGACACTACATCGATCATAAAGGGGTCACTCCTCAATTCGAGTATCCCTATCTTGCTCCCTTTCATATCTGGTTACAGTCAACCTCTTAAGTTTTCTCAAGTATAGCACAACAACCGGTATTTGGACATTCCCTGTCACTCGAGGGATAATCCTTTTCTCCTATTACCATTAACTAGCTAAATTAACCCTTTCGGGTTATTGTGTGACTTAATAACCCAGTCTTATAGTAATAACAGACAGAATAGCTTCGATATGAATGAGGATAGACAAGATGAAAAACAGCCTGACAGACAATATGCTCACAGTAAGAGAAGTAAGCCAGATTCTTCATGTCCACAGCAACACACTTAGACGGTGGAGCGATCTGGGTATAATAAAAGCATACCGCATTGGACCTCGAGGTGACCGAAGGTTCAGACAGGAGGATATAGACCTGTTGCTACTGGAGGAAAGTAAAAGCCTCCCCACGAATGTCAACGGCTCAACAAAAACAGAGCAAATAGGCCAGTACGTAATGTCGAGGTAATAAATGCAGAAAATACTTGTAATGATAATCGACAGCGAGCCATTCTTCCGGGCCGGGCTGCGCCAGGCGCTATCCCAGCACGAAGAGCTGGATATACTCGAGTGTGATCCGGAAGAGGAAGGGAAAACGGCAATCGCTCAAATTACGGCAAGCTCTCCCGATGTGGCGTTACTTGACATCGGCTATCCGACCCTGACAGGGCTTGACCTGGGCAAAAAGATTGTGCGCAATTTTCCTGCCACTAAGGTAGTGGTGCTAAGCTCAAACCCCAACGATGATGACGAGGAACTCTTCGAGGTCATCAAGAGCGGGGCAGTAGCCTATTTGAGAAGTAGAGATTGCACCTCTGCGAAGCTAATTGAGACGATCAAAAGGGCCTCTCACGGCGAATATCCCATAAACGACAGCGTAAGCAGCAGGCCCAAGGTCGCCTGGCGCGTATTAAGGCAATTTCAAGACATAGCAGCAATGGGGATGACTATAGAGGACATAACCACGCCGCTCACCTCTAAAGAGGTGCAAATTCTGACCCATATTGCTGAAGGTAATACGAACAAGCGGATCGCCTCTCTTCTGGGCATTAGCGAGCAGACCATTAAGAACCATGTCAGCGCCATACTTAGGAAGCTAAATGCAAACGATAGAGCACATGCTGTGTTCCTGGCATTACGCAACGGCTGGATAGCCATTGAAGCTGATAACAACGGAAAAAGTCGAGCGCAAGGGATGCCTCGGGGCCCCCATCCCGATTCTTCCCGTTCAGGATAATCGTCTAACTTGTCAACGTTTTCCCCGGGCTGTTGCCAAATTGCTGTCAAAAATATAATAATCAAAAAACAAGAGGTCCGTACCCCGTTTCTGCCTTGAGATCCCATTTGCCCAGAGGACATTCCATAAGCTGCTCCTGCCTCACCTTCAGCACCCACTCGCCGTCAGGCAAGTGACAATATTCAATGATACTTTCCTCACCGGTTTCCACCTGAAAATATTGACAGGACCTGGGACAAAGGTTCGTTCTCGGTAGAATCAAAATCATCGACCTCTCCTCTTCAGCCCATGATACCATATCGGAAGGATTACTGAAATGGTATCAAGCTAAACTGAGTCCCTGGAGGTCTGGAGGGTCGTTCCGACTGAGGAACAAAACGGAGAAAGCCTGAGGTTTCTTCAGAAAAAACAAGTGGTATTTCTAACAGCCCAGCTTCGGGATGCCATAAAATACAATCGCCTTAAAAGGCATCCTCACCTATTTCGCCCTATTTAACGACAAATGCATCGCAAGCCTGCGAATCCACCCTTACCTGCATCCCATACTTAAGGCCACCATGTTTCGCACTGGTGCAATTGAAGAATTTCTTATCCTTTTCCAGCTTGAAATTCTGGCAATTACCGCATACACTCTGCTTCACCTGCTGCGCCATCTGTCACCCCTTCCGTAAAAATAAAAAGTCTATCTTCCACTTCTCCGGGAAGAGCCAATATAAATATTATATCATCAAATCTCTACCCAGACCAGTGCTTGTATACGAAGCTAACCACGATGGCACTTGACAAGAATATAGAGACGTAACATAATGAAATTTTAGGAAGAGTTGCAGGTGTACAGGGGGTAACAAACAAATGTGGTTACAAATTAGATTATATCTTCTAGTCGCTTTGATGTTCGGGCTTCTCTACGGCCTTATTGTAGGAGTATCGGCCGCGCTCGGGTACTCGAACTTTATCGTCTACGCCATCCTAGCGTTTGTCCTGGTAGGCATCCAGTACCTGCTGGGCCCGAAGATAGTTGGCTGGGCGATGAAGGTAAGATATGTGTCTGAAAAAGAAGAACCGGCCTTGCACCAAATGGTTGCCGAGCTCGCCAGCAATGCGGGAATACCGAAACCCAGGGTGGGTATATCTAAAGTGTCCATACCCAACGCCTTCGCCTTTGGCAGATACCAGTCGGATGGCAGGGTTTGCGTTACCGAGGGCATCCTCCACTTGCTCAACAAGGATGAATTGAGAGCAGTGTTGGGCCACGAAATATCGCACCTCAAGCACAGGGACATGGCCTTGATCACACTTTTAAGTGTCATTCCCATGATTTGCTGGTATATAGCCTGGGGTCTGATGTGGGGCAGAGGCGGTCGCGACCGAAACGGGGGATACGTGGCACTTATCGGGATTGGCGCTTTCCTGCTTTACTTTATCACAAATCTTCTCGTTCTATACGGCTCTCGGATCAGGGAGTATTATGCAGATTTCGGTAGCGTGCAGGTTGGAAATTCACCATCCCAGCTCGCCAATGCCTTATACAAGCTTGTCTACAGTAACACACGAATGCCCAAAGAAGCCCTGAATCAGGGTGGGGGCTTCAAGGCGTTCTTCGTTAACGACCCAGCCAGTGCCTGGAACGAGATCAGAGACCTCAGACAAATTGACCAGGATAAAAACGGCATCATAGACAACTCGGACCTCATGGCACTCAGGTCAAAGAAAGTCCGTGTGGGCTTTGGTGGTACACTGAAGGAGATATTCAGCACGCATCCCAATATGCTGAAGCGGATAAAGCACCTTTCGATGCTAACGGCCGGTTAAAAAGGGAACCGCAGAGAATACATAGATAATTTAAACTAGGGCATCTGCCAGAGGCGGGTGCCCTAGTTGATTATTTACCGAACAGACGAAGGAACCTGTCTTCGTATTCCTCAAATAGACCCCATCTGTCTAGTTCAGTTTTAAGAGCAGAAGGGTCAAGTTCCCCATTCTTGACTGAAGCAAATAGTTGTTCGATCGATTGTCTGGCCTCCAGGGGGACTCCCTTGCGGTCAACGTCCAGGAGACCCCTTCTCCCCAATTCCAGCATATTGTTACCCACTGAATTTCTGGTCATGTCAAAGATAAATTTCAACAAGGAAACATCCCACAGTTCATCTATGCCTTTAATGATTGTAGCTAGCTTGTTCCCCTCTTTGTCTATTGTTTCTCCGAGCTTGCGCACCACAGAATCGATATCTGATGACACGATGTTCAGTTCCTTGGGCTCATTTTTATAGCCATAAAAAAGCCCCGGGGTATGCGTCCCGTACTCTTTAGCTATCATTTCGAGATACCTTTTAGCATGCTCGCTGAACCCCTCAACGTTAATCAAATACGATGGAGTGACCACCTTAGGCCTCTCGGCACGCACCCTGCCTTCCCTCACCACCGTTTCCTCTTCGCCTTGCACAATCTCTTTATACGAAGGCTCGGAAAGCAGGTAGTAATAAATGGTGGTGGTACCGAAAGTAAGGAGTGTCTGCTTCGGAGGACGCAAAATCTCGGTGTGGCTTATGGCATATTCGATTCTTTCGTCGTCCGTACTCATTTCGCTTAAATCCTATTCTATCTTTCCTACGTGGAACTCTATTACATCCCCTTCCTCAAGGACATACCCTCTGCTGACCCTCTGCCCGTCAAATTTCCCTGAGCCCCATACCTGAGCATATTTCAATTTTCTCAGGAAGTCCTTATGCACAGAAGCAGCCGCATCTTCGACTGTGCTGCCAGTTTTTAGTATGACGGGCTCATTAAGGTCGGCTTTCGCGCCCGGGGACTTGGTATATACCCTGATTATGTCAAGCATATTATATACGGTCCGCTTCATTTCCTCAAGACCTGTCCCCTTCTGCGCAGAGACGGAAACCACTGGCAGCTTATCACCATAGGACGACTTCAACAGCTCATAGTTCTCTCCTGCGTTGCTCAGATCGTTCTTGTTCCCTACAATCAGCGCCTTCTTTAAAGCGACGCCGATCAAGAACTCATCTTTTGCTTCCATCCCCATGAGTTTAACCTTCATACCTTCCAACTCGGCCAATATGGCATCCATCTGCATCAAAGGGTCTTCACCAAGATCAATCATAACCAGCAGAACATCCGCATTCCTCAGCAAATGCGAAAGCCACGGCTTTGCTTCACGGTCAGTTAACGGCGGCATATCCACAAGTTGTATCTTGATATTCTCAAATTCCATCATCCCCGGAGCTGGGGTTTTAGTAGTAAAGGGATAGTCGGCCACCTCAATGGCTGCTACAGTGAGAGCAGATACCAGTTGGGATTTGCCTGCATTGGGTAGCCCCACCAATGCAATCTGACCGGCCCCTTCCCTCCTGATGTTATAGGAGCTTCCTTTCTTGCCACCGGAAGGCCTCCTCTGAGATTCCTCCTGGTGCTTAGCTATCCTTCTTCTCAGCTCTGCACGCAGATGGTCCGTCCCTTTATGCTTGGGCATGATGGCGAGCATAGCTTCAAGGGCCTCTATCTTTTCCTCGGGAGTTTTGGCAGACCTGTATATCTTCTCAGCTTCGTGATATTGTGGCGGCAGGTTTGCCGGCATTTCCCCTCCAAAGCGCTTTTATGCCCGCGTTAACGTACGTTCAATATCTCCTTTTTATACTCATCCAGCAATCTGAGGTACTGCGAATCAAGTTGAGCCATGACAGCGCGCCATTCCTGCTGAAATTGCGGATGGCTTTCGACATTTACCTTGGGCGGAGGAGCTGTGCCGAGCTGTTGTTGGGCTGCCTGCATGAGCTTAGCTTCGAAATCCCTTTTCACAGCTTCATAAGTCTGTCTCCTCTGTTGCTCGCCTTCCTTCTCGTAATGGCTGAAAAGGCGTCTGAGTTTGGTATAGACGTTTTCGATGCCCACCTTGTCGCGTTTCAACTCCTTGATTGCTTCCATGACCACTTTATTTCTTTTTTTAGTGAATTCATTCCTGGGTAAGTCTATATTCCTGATAAGGACCTCCTGAGCACCTTCAAGCACATACTTCCTGGCCTTATCATCGTACTTGCCTAGCTCGGTGGAGATGTCATATTCCTCTTTAAGATACCTGGCCGCCAGCTTCTCCCCTTCGGGGATATACTTCCATTTGGCCAGGTCGTCCTCCGAGGCTTTACCCAGGCCCTCTGCCCTTTCCATCGCCCGCTCGTAGGCGCTTTTCATCTCATCCATGCGTAATCCTCCATCCTTTTCCCCTGTTTAACAGATTGCAATTACGTTCTCAATAGAAGCTATTGGAAGCTATTTTAACACCTCTACTCAAGTTAGACAACGCGTGAGCCAATAGAAAGAGGCATATTTATATTGCGGCTGTAGCGTGACGACATGCGATGGTAAACGTAAGGGCAGACCCATGTATTCCACTCTACGATTGTATAGCCAAAGGTTAGCATTGACAGCGTGCCTAATAGCATGTTAGGCTAAGATAAATGTGTGATGTTCGACCGTTTTGCGGCCTTCGCTACAACTTGCAGCAAGTCCCCGACCTCTCCTCAGTTATCACTCCACCCTACGATGTGATATCGCACACAGAACGTCTCTCTTATTATCGCAAAAACCCCTACAACATCATCAGGCTGGAGTATGGCGAGGAACAGCCCGGCGATTCGACCGACAATAACAAGTACACGCGCGCTGCCGCCATATTGGATGCCTGGCTAAAAGAAGAGATATTGGTTCGGGAAGAACAGCCCGCCTTATATATAATCGAGCACAGCTTCTCATATCAGGGCACGACCAGGAGCCGGCTCGGCCTTCTCGTTAGAGTGCGCCTGGAAGAACTGGATAATAAGGGACATATTCGCCCCCACGAAAAAACCGCCAGAGAGCCTGCTGTAGACCGCCTCAACCTCCTCAGGGC
>DAOUMT010000299.1:0-7613 GCA_034409195.1 Dehalococcoidia bacterium | reverse complement strand
GAGCGGCGGAGGAGAGGCCGACCTCGATGATGATAAGTTCAAGGACATGGACTACCAGATCAGGCCCGAGGTGAGGCAGCACATCACGGAGGTTACCGATGCCTTCACTAAGTCGCATGACAAGAGGGGGGTCTGCGAGGAGGGCCAGAAGAGAGGCATTATAGCTATACCGTGCAACAATGCCAAAGATGTGGTGGAGAACCCCCAGCTTTTGGAACGTAATTTCTTTGCAGATGTGGAGCATCCTGAGCTTGGCGATACCCTGAAGTACCCCGGCGCCCCGTATAGATTCGCAGAAACCCCCTGGAAGATAAAGCGCCGCGCTCCTCTAATCGGCGAGCATAATCGCGAGATATACGGCAAAGAGCTTGGCTTAACCCCAAAGCAGATGGCCCTGCTTAAAGAGCAGGGGGTGATATAAGATGAAAACGAGATTGCCCATGCAGGGTATCAGAGTTACCGATTTCTCCTGGTTTGGAGCCGGGCCCTATGTTACCAGGCTGTTCGCCGCTTACGGCGCGGAAGTGATAAGGATAGAGAGCAATACCAAAATCGACGGCATGAGGTGGCAGGCACCGCGAAAGCCTGGCGTCACCCAGACCTATAACATCAGCGGCATGTACAATAACTTCAACCCGGGCAAACTGGGGATAACCCTGAACCTTAATATTGCTAAGGGGATTGAAATCGCCAGGAAATTGGTCTCCGTAAGCGACGTTGTCCTGGACAATTTCATTCCGGGAGCTATGGCGAAATGGGGGCTGACCTATGATGACCTAGTCAAAATCAAACCGGACATCATTGTAGCTACCATGCCGGTGATGGGTATAACCGGCCCCTACACGATGTGGCGCGGCTTTGGCACCACAATTAGAACCGTCGCTGGTATCGATTACATTACAGGCAACCCCGACCGCCCTCCCATAGGTACAGGGATGGCCGCCTTCCCCGATTTCACCTGCAACCCTTACCATGCGGCGACAGCTATACTGTCTGCCCTTCACTATCGGAATAAGACGGGCAAAGGACAGTTCATCGAGCTTGCTCAGTTCGAGTCCACAGTCTGCTGGACCGAGACGTCCATCCTGGATTACACAGTCAACCAGCGTGTTCAGACAGGTATGCGCAACCACCTGCCCTATGCTGCTCCGCACGGGGTCTACCGCTGCCTCGGAGAAGACAGAGAGGTTGATTACTGCGCCATGCCTGAGTCCGAACCCGAGCGCAGAAAGAAGGACGAAAGGTGGGTCGCCATCGCCGTATTCACCGAGGATGAGTGGAAGTCGTTCTGCAATGTCATAGGCAACCCGCCCTGGACAAAGGACGAGAAATTCGCCAGTTTCCGCGGGCGTAAAGAAAATGAGGATGAACTGGACAAGCTAGTGGAAGAATGGACGATAAAGAAATCGCCGGAAGAGGTCATGCTGTTGATGCAGAAGGCGGGCGTAGCGGCCGGGGTAATCCAGGATGGAGAAGACCTGCAGACCCGCGACCCCCAGTTGAAAGAGCGAGGCTTCTACGTATATCTCGACCACCCGGAGACGGGGCGAATTGCCCACGACGGACTGACCTTTGCGCTCTCCGCTACTCCCGGCGAGATCCGCAGGGCGCCTCTGCTCGGCGAGCATAACGAATTTGTTTACCGAGAAGTTTTAGGCCTTTCCGAAGAAGAAGTAAATCAACTTATTACGGAAGGCGTGCTTGAATGAAGTTATAAAATTATAGAGAAACAGGGGGCATATACATGGCAGCAGCGCTCGACGGCATAAGGGTTTTAGACATGGCCTGGCAGGGGCCGGGTACATTCTGCGCCACTATCCTGGGCGACCTGGGCGCCGAAGTGATAAAAATCTACGAGGCACGCCCGGAACGCCGCGGAGGGCCCCTTGTTTTTATGTATCCGGATTCGCCCATATTCCCCGGCTGGCGCAACTGCAAGACTATGGGGATTAATCTAAAAACCAGAGAAGGCCTCAGCATATTCCGCAAGCTGGCCAGGACTGCAGATATTATGGTCGAGGGTTTCAGGCCGGGGACGACCAAACGCCTGGGCATTGACTACGATGTGGTGAAAAAGGTAAATCCACGGATAATATATGCCTCCCTGACAGGCTACGGGCAGGATGGGCCATACCGCGATGTGGTGGGACATGACATCAACTATATTTCCATAGGCGGACTTCTGGGCACAACCAAAGGTTCCGATGGGGCTCCGGCAATCCCGCGTACAGTCCTGGCTGACTTCGCCGCTGGCGGGATGGCCGCCGTCATTGGGATACTGGCTGCGCTCACAGCGCGAGACAAATCAGGCAAGGGCCAATACGTGGATGTGTCCATGACCTACGCCATAGTAGGTCTGATGATGCCCGTGTTGCTGCCCAGTCTGCTCGGCGAGACAGTATCGGAGCAGGGCGAGAACATAGCTACCGGCGAGGAGCACCGCCCCTGGTACAACGTGTACAAAACGAAGGACGGGAAATATATCAGCGTAGGCAGCGTCGAACCCTGGTTCTATGCCAACCTGTGTCAACTGCTGGGCCGTGAGGATTTCATCGAACATCAATACGCCGAAGGCGAGAAACGCGAGGAGATTCTTCGCTATTTCGAGAAGACCTTCCTGACCAGGACCAGAGACGAATGGTTAAAAATACTACGCCAGAAGGATACCTGCGTCGCCCCGGTCTACTCCCCTGGCGAGGTAATCACAGACCCCCACTTAATAGCCCGCGGAATGTTCGTCAAAGTGCCGCATCCGACCATGGGTCAAGCAAAGCAAATCGGCCCTATTATCAAGCTTTCAAGGTCGCCGTTTAAGGCCCGGAACTGGGCTAATCGATTCGGCCAGCACACCGATGAAATCATGCTTGAGCTTGGCTACAAAAAGGCACGCATCAAAAAGCTGCGGGAGGCGGAAGTGATAGGCTGAGCCTCACAAGGAATCCTATCCTAGCCATGAATGTACGAAATGGCTAAGTATTGGATGAAATGTTCCTATACACTAGCGAGTCTGCAAACACTGGATAGGCTGGGCTTTCACAGCACTACGAATTTCGCTATAGACTAGGTGTGTGGTAGAATAGCACCTGTCGTAACTTCAGCTGGAACAAATTTATGTTAGCAACAGTAAAGCCCTAGATGCTGAGAGGAAAATGAACGCGCATTGGTCTAGTTCGGTTTCTATTTCTTAGCCAATTCGAACAAATACGAAGGAGGGCTTTGTGAACCTCGATGAGTGGGTTGAACAGGCAAGATCAGTGAGCATAATCTCGCTATTCTCTACGTTTGTGTATCTAAAGAAGTTTTTCTCGCAAGATGCTATTGAACGGCTACGTCAAACTGGCTCAAGAAAGAAATCAAACTTAGATTCGACAGAAGGCGTATTGAATGGCTTGAAACTCGCTACGGTAGTGGCACTGGATGGCTATGCCCAAGAGGTTGTGGATGCACCCGATTTACTCGGAGTTAAACCGGACTACGATTACTATGACTACACTCACTTTACAAAAAGCCCTGGGCGTTCAATTACACGAAGTGCAACCCGATCAGATCACACGATTTCTAAGTTTGTGGATAAGGCTAATACTCTCTTATTCAGAGTTATAGGTATCAACAACTGGGAATTTATCGACATTTACAGTAACGAAGTTGTTTCTTTCGCAGATACCTTGCGAAATATTTTCTTGACCTGCTACCTCGCCAAGGATTCCAATGGTAATCAAATAGAGGCTGAACTCGCTCTTAATGTAGATTCGATAGGTCATGTGATCACTGAATACACTAATATAATGCCACTACTGCACCTATATACGAATTACTATCATGATTTTAATTCCAAAATAATACCGCACTACGATGAAACCTTCGACATGAGGGATTATAAAACTCGATTTGATCATATGCACCTTGTATCCGAATTGATTCCCAAACACGTCCCCGACTCGTGGGCAGTCGGTTACGCAAGCACAATTCATGAGACTATGAAATCCTTAGTTACGAATAAAGAATCACTGGATAAGCTAGTTGATTTGGATAAATCAGTACAGGAGATCGAAGACTGGGCTGAGTTTGAACAGTATTCTAAAGAATTAGACCAAGTAATTGGCCCGCCGGCATTCTTCGGGCTCTACAAATACGCCCTCAGACAAATTCCTTCTTCCAACATGGTGAAAGATCTCCTTGGTGAACCGAAAGTGCGAATTTCCCCTGAACGTATGCTTTCAGTTCTTGGCAATAGAGCACGAATCGTCGACAGTGGTTCCTCCAGTGCGGCTCACCTGAACTTCATATGTCTCCTTGATGGAGCAATCATCCGTTCAAAAAAAACCAATGAAAGGGTCCGACTGGCGATTTTCATACACAAACTAGACGGTGAAAGAGAAAATTACAGTTTTGGCCTTTTCATGCCCGCCTATGGGAAGTACGGATTGGCAAATGCTTCAATGTGGTGGATTTTCTACTATGTCGGGAATAATCATTCTGGTACTGCTTCACGGCAATGGAATGAAGTATGGCATGAAATCAGTCGAAATAAAAAGTATATTGAACTAATTTATGTTGAAGCTGATGAAGACGAGTTTCTAAAGTACTGCGAAGATCCTGGATATATTCGTCTCGATACTGAAATCAGATGCGTAGATCAGATGGTCGGCAGGTTGAGGGGTACATACCCAGAACTTCTGCTGGCCAATATGCTTACAAACAAAGGCTTCTATCCTGTAAGACTTCGAATAAAGCCAAGCCTTTTGAGCGGGCGGAAAGATACTAGTGGGGACCTAGATGTCGTTGGTTTCAAGATTAAACAGGACACCTGTGAAATTGCTGTTTTTGAGTCGAAAGGTAGCGCAAGAACAGATATAGAGCTAGATAATGAACTAATCAAGTTTTCGAATGCAGTAAAACTTCTCGCTGATAATCCTGACAAATTCTGCAAGGAATTTAGAATCAGCTTTAAGGGCAAATACCTGATTAGTGCTTATTTTGTCTCGATGGCCAGTATGCCAAACACGGAAGTAAGTAAAGGCAATGTTCAAGATAATATACCGCCATTTCTTCAAATAGGGCATTACCCTAATGTACCAAAAAACGTCACTTTTTGGGATTTTACTCGGTTCCTAAAGGAGTTGGAACAAAGTGGAGTCCCAGATATCTATCTTGCCCTTCTAAAGCAAATGCCTGTCGCGATTACTCTATGATACAAATATGCGC
The DNA here is from genome assembly GCA_034409195.1 of Dehalococcoidia bacterium. GTDB lineage: Bacteria > Chloroflexota > Dehalococcoidia > SZUA-161 > SZUA-161 > JACWAE01. The sequence goes on along the minus strand of DAOUMT010000299.1, from coordinate 2,408 downwards.
TTGGTTTCGATCAAACCGAGACCCAAATATTACTCAGCTATATATTGGGGATTTGTATAGTACTTAACAACCAAACTACAATTCTCTGCGGATTTTCCAAAACCTAGTTCTCCTTGAGCGTTAAGCCGCTCCAGTGCAAGGCTAAGTACTGAGATTCTTCGCTAAAGCTCAGAATGACATTTGGACCTATCTTCTATATTTTCAAAGTAATCTATCGTGCTGATTGAAATCAGCACCACGAAGGATGAAATACTACTTCTTTTAGGGTAGCCTGGAGCACCCGCTCCAGGCCTGGGTCGGAGCAGGTGCTCCGACCTACCCAGGGCGAACGGCGAAGAAGCTGTTACCAAGGTAATGTACTGACCCTGCATTGACAAATACCGATGGCAATGATATAAAGTTTTTATTCCGCAATGCTTCACTCAAGATATTTTCTCAGGCGGATTTTTCCTGATGCTCTACAATGTTCCTTCGGTTTATCAGAAGCAGTACTCAAATAACAGTCAAAGCTCAACCATGCCACACATACATTTTCAAGGCTGGCTTTAGAAGAATTCAAATCAGGTAAAAAGGATTTCATAAGGAGGCACTAATGGCAGGCATAACCTCTTACGGTGCTTACATACCGCTGCACCGCCTGGCCAGGACTGAGCTTTTCCGGGCCTGGAGCGGCATCGGTATGCTGGGCATGTCCGTGCCGGGCGAGAAGGCAGTAGCAAGCTACGATGAAGACTGCGTGACTATGGCGGTAGAGGCAGTCATCGATTGTATGGGCAAGACAGACCCTAAGACTATCGATGGGCTGTTCTTCGCCTCTACAACCCACCCTTACAGCGAGAAGCAAAGCTCAGCCATAATAGCTGCCGCGGCCGATATGGGCCGCAACGTGAGGGTAGCGGATTTCGCAGGCTCTTTGAGAACAGGGACAATCGCTATGACCGCAGCTCTCGATGCCATAAAAGCTAAATCGGCTAAAAATATTATGGTAGCTGCCGCCGATGCCCGCCCCGCAGCACCTTCAGGGCTTATGGAGCAGGGTTTCGGCGACGGGGCCGCTGCTCTTCTTCTGGGCGATAAGGATGTCATCGCCACCATCGAGGGCAGCTATTCGATTTGCGATGAGTTTTCCGGGGTATGGCGGGCTCATACCGATAGCTTCGTTCGCTCCTGGGAAGACCGCATGGTGCTGGATAAAGGCTATTCTGAAATCCTCCCCGAGGCCATCACCGGCCTGATGAACAAATTTAATCTCAAGGCCAGTGATTTCGCCAAGGCGGTATATGACTCCCCTCTCGATGTGAGAGCGCACATCAAGCTGTCGAAGAGCCTGGGGTTCGATGCAGCTAAGGTTCAGGATACTATGTTCATGAACCTGGGCAATACCGGCACGCCACAGGCCATGATGATGCTGGTGGCAGCCCTCGAGGAAGCTAAAGCCGGAGACAAGATACTCTTCGCCAGCTATGGAAATGGGGCCGATGCCTTCATTATCGAAGTAAGCCAGTTTATCGAAATCGCCAGAGACCGGCGGGGAATCAAAGCTCATCTGGCCTCCAAAAGGATGGTCAACAACTATGAAACATACCTACGCTGGAGAGGCCTGATACCTCTGGAGCCGGCACAGCGCCCTGAGCTAACCCCTACTTCCATCTCGGCGCTGCGCAGAGACCGTAAAGCAATTCTGCCCCTCTACGGGGTGAAATGTAAGAAGTGCGGCACTCCGGAGTACCGGCCCCCGGCCTGGGCTGGCGGGAGAGCGCCGGCTAGGATATGCGTGATGTGTCAGGCCAAAGACCAGTTCGAAGACTATAAGTTCTCTGACAAGAAGGGAAAGCTGTTCAATTTCACCCATGACTACATTGCAACTACCCCCGACCCCCCGGCCACCAACGTCATTATCGACTTCGATGGCGGAGGCAGAGGAATGTTCGATTTCACCGACCGCGACCCAGATAAGGTAGCTGTGGGCATGCCTGTGGAGATGACCTTCAGGAAGCTTTTCTTCGATCGCGGTATCCATAACTATTACTGGAAAGCCAGACCGGTGAGAGTCTAGGAGGATAAAGATGGCAGAAAGCATAAAGGATAAAGTTGCCGTAATCGGCGTGGGCTGTACCAAGTTCGGCGAACTTTGGGACAGAAGTGTCTCAGATATGATAGTTGACGCCACCACTGAAGCCCTCGAAGATGCGGGAGTCGAGCTTAAGGACATCGACGCGGCATGGGTAGGACACTGGTGCGAAACGTCAGGAATGACAGGGCTGGGCTTGTCCGGGACCCTGGGACTTCAGTACAAGCCGGTCACCAGGATCGAGAATGCCTGCGCTACAGGGTCAGATTGCCTCAGAAACGCCGCTTATGCCATAGCCTGCGGTGTGTATGACATAGTCCTGGTTGTGGGAGCTGAA
>DAOUMT010000298.1:0-3677 GCA_034409195.1 Dehalococcoidia bacterium | reverse complement strand
GGCTACTATTGTGAAGTGGCTGCCGATGGCAAAGAGGCTTTGTGGAAGGCATTCATGAAGGACTTCGACCTGGTGCTCATGGATATCAAGATGCCCGGCCTATCGGGGATGGAAGCATTACCCCAATTGGTCAACAATCACCCTGATACCTGTGTGATCATGATGACCGCAGTGGTGGATACAGAGACTGCTGTGCAGGCCATGAGGCTCGGGGCATACGATTACGTAACCAAACCCTTTGACCTGGATGACCTCGGGATGAGGGTGCAAAAAGCCCTGGAAAGAAGGAAGCTGATATTAGAGAACAGGGATTACCAGATTCGACTTGAGCAAAAGATTCACCAGCAGGCCTGGCAAATACAGGAGTACTATCGTGAAGCTGTTGAAGCACTGTCACGAGAACAGATAGCACTGGAGAGCCGGCAGACTGACAACATGTCAAAGCAAGGAAAGCCTTCATCCAAGGCAGAAATTGCTGTAAAAACCGCCGAGTCATCGAGCCTGGTCGAGGAGTTTGCTAGGAAGCTGTCTCAATTATTCAGCAAGGGAACTCCTGATTTATCGGATGTGAGAAGCAATGCTGTATCTGCACAGACAGGTACGCCGAGTGAAGCGGCACGAGTCGGGATTACCGCTGACCAAGAGAAAAACACTGTCCTTTATAAGGGGCCGGTTGAATTATCATTGTCACGACCTGCAAGCTTGCAGCAGATTTTGCAATTCTACAATAACCTGAAATATGTTCGTGAAATTGATGTTTTGAATGCGACCGGTATGGTGGATAAAAATGTCACAATAAAACTACTTCTAAAAACTCCTACTCCTCTAATCAATATACTTAGAAACTTACCCGAAGTAGAGGAAGTATCTGACAAGCCACAAGAGGCTGAAAATAAAGTTTCAGGTAATGAGGCAAAGGACGCACCGGTTAAAAGAATTGCAATCAAGTTTTCCTCTGAGAACCGAGTTGAAACAAACTCCAACCCTTGAATCTCGTTCAGGACTATGAGCTTCTTCTGTTTTCCAAGTTTAACTTTGTACCAGGGGTAATATTTTCTCAGAACACCTAAATGGTGACAAAATCATAGAACATCAACACGCTCGAGCTTCAGCCTTTACAACTGGATAAAATTCCTTTATAATAGCCGATACTCGAGAGCTACAGGTAGCTGGCTCTCAGTCTTTTTTAATAGGCTTGCTGGCTGGAGAGGGAGGAAGATGGCGCAGAAAGAGGTCTTTCTAACGCCCGAAGGGTTGGAAAAACTCAAAGCAGAACTGGATCACCTGCGTTCTGTGCGCCGTCAGCAGGTTGCCGACCAGATACACAGAGCCAAAGAACTGGGCGGCACTGTCGACAACGCTGAGTATGATGATGCCAAAAACGAGCAGGCTTTCGTCGAGGGACGAATCCTCACGCTGGAGAAGATGATTAAGAACGCCAGCATAATTCATGAAGAGAAGGCTCCGTCGTCCTCGGTGAAGCTGGGTTCAAAGGTGACAGTTCGCAGCAAGGGCGGTGAGAAAGAATACTATGCCATTGTGGGCAGCGCTGAGGCTAATCCCAGCGAAGGGAAGATCTCTAATGAGTCGCCTGTAGGTAAGGCATTGATGGGCAAGCGAGTTGGTGATGAAGTTGAAGTGCGTGCTCCCGCAGGTGCGCGCAAGATGAAGATAATCGCCATTGAATAAATTCAGCAAAAAGGTGAAATGTTGGCAATTCCGTTCAGGCTCATGAGATGGCGGATAGAAAAGAAGCGATAACCGGGCAAAGACTGGAAAAACTCAACAATATTCGCAGCCGCAACATTGACCCCTACCCTCCCCGATTTCCCCGCACTCACACCATTCAAGCAGCAATAGCTCTTTTTCAGCAACAAGAAGGTATCGGCGCTCAAGGCCCTGAAGTGAGTTTAGCCGGCCGCATCACGGCCCAACGCTCTATGGGGAAGGCGACTTTCATGGACTTGAGAGACGGTTCCGGTAAAATTCAGGTATATCTTCGCCGCGATACTATTGGTGACGAGAAATATCAATATCTCCGCGATTTTGACATCGGAGACTTCATGGGGGCCAGCGGCAAGGTCTTCAGAACGAAGAGCGGTGAAGTCACTGTGCAGGTTTCCGACTTCACCATGTTATCCAAGTCGCTTCTGCCGCTGCCCGAGAAATGGCACGGGCTTACCGATATAGAGAAGCGCTATCGCCAGAGGTATCTCGACCTCATCTCCAGCGCGGAGTCAAAGAGCATCTTCGTTATGCGCAGCCGCCTCATCGCTGCAGTGCGGCGCTTCCTCGATGGGCGTGGATTCATAGAGACAGAGACGCCGGTGCTGTTGCCCGTGGCTGCGGGGGCGATGGCCCGTCCTTTCTCGACCTATCATAACGAACTGGAACAGACCCTTTATCTGAGGATTGCGCTGGAACTCTACCTCAAGCGCCTGATTATTGGCGGATTGGATAAAGTATACGAAATAGGGCGCATCTTCCGCAACGAGGGGCTCTCCATCAAGCACAATCCTGAGTTCACTATGCTCGAAAGCTACGAGGCGTATGCCGACTATAACGATGTGATGGCGATGGTTGAGGAGATGGTGTGCGCCATCGCGCAGGAAGTCATCGGTACGCTGGAGTTCCATTCAGGTGATAATTTGATAAAACTCACCCCTCCCTGGAAACGGGTCTTTCTCAGGGATGAGCTTAATAAATGCGGCGTAGATTTCCTGGACCAAAAATATCGCGATCTGGACGTCCTGCGGGATAAAGCCAGATCACTGGGCGTGCCGTTAGAGGGGGAAATGAGCTGGGGACGAGTGATCGATAAGCTTTTCTCCACCTGCGTCGAGCCCAACTTGATACAGCCTACCTTTGTCCTCGATTATCCGGTTGAGATATCCCCTCTGGCTAAGGCCAAGCCCGGTGAGCCGAGAGTGGTAGAAAGGTTCGAGTGCTTCATTGGCGGGATGGAGGTCGCCAACGCCTTCACCGAGCTCAACGACCCTGTAGAGCAGAGGAAGCGATTCGAGGAGCAGGAGCGCATGCGCGCCATGATGGGGGATGAGGAGGTAGAGCGTCTGGATGAGGACTTCCTCACGGCCATGGAGTATGGCATGCCGCCCACGGGAGGGTTGGGCATGGGGATTGACCGCCTTGTTATGATATTAACAAACCAGCAGTCGATAAGAGAGGTTATCCTGTTCCCGCAGTTGAAAACCAAACAGGGTAAGGACGATGCTTAGTATTCAATTCATCCGCCAGAATCCAGAGCTTGTGCGGGAGTCCCTGGCTAAACGCGGCGAAAGCTCGGGGCTCGATGAAGTCCTGCGCCTCGACGAGGAACGGCGACTGCTGATTCAAGAGGCTGAGAGCCTCAGGGCAAGGAAGAAACAGGTCAGCAAGGACATCGCTAAGATGAAGGAGAAGCCGCCTGAGCTCCTGGCCGAGATGAGGGATGTGGGCGATTCCATCAAGTCCAGGGAAGCTGAGAGCGAGCGTATCGAGGGAGAGCTAAAGGAGCTATTGCTGCGAATACCCAATCTAGTGCACCCCAGCGTTCCTGTAGGCAAGGACTCTAGCGACAATGTGGTGGTGAGAGAATGGGGTGAGCCTAAAAAATTCGACTTCACGCCTCTGGCTCACTGGGACATCGGGCCGAAGCTGGGCATTATCGATTTCGCGCG
>DAOUMT010000297.1:0-5466 GCA_034409195.1 Dehalococcoidia bacterium | reverse complement strand
TTCAGCTTCAAAATGACCTGTTGCATTCTTAGCCAGAATGTTGTATAGTCATGTCGGAGCATGACCTCGTGACACGGTGTTTACAAGTCGGTGCCTCAGGAACCCGGAGCCTTAATTACTCGACAGGGAGAACTCCTTCTGCGCCGTCCCTCTTTGGAACTCCAGAGTCCTACATAGTTCTTGGGCTGTATACACATCGAAGACGAGGCCTGGCTAACCATTCTGGAAAGGAGGTCTAGCGATGGCGTTTGCGGACAAGACCTTGGTCTGCCGTGACTGCGGAGCAGAGTTCACATTCACCGCTGGCGAGCAGGAATTCTATCAATCGCGCGGTCTTGAGAACGAACCTGGCCGCTGTCCTGATTGCCGCGCAGCTCGGCGACAAGGGCGCTACGGAGCTTCCAAAGGGCCACGCGAAAGGACAAAGGTAACCTGCGCTTCCTGTGGCAAAGAGACTGAAGTCCCGTTTCAGCCTCGGAGTGGACGTCCCGTGTACTGTGACGAGTGCTTCGCTAAGGTACGGGGCCAGCGTCAACAGCAGCAATAAGCTGGACTGATAATGAACTGGGGTGTCCTTCACCAGCGGTGAAGGACACCCCTAATTGTTTTAAAAAACATCCCAGACAACCTAGTGTAGGGGCTCTGTCCCCTATCCCGTAATGCCGGTGACAGAGCTTGGGTAGGTCGGAGCACCTGCTCCGACCTGGGCCTGGAGCGGGTGCTCCAGTCTACCCTGAAGTAGATTCCTGCTTTATTGACCTGTAGTTTTCAGCAACTGTTGGTAGCTGGAAATGCCTGACACAGTCTTGATGAAATCGCCCAAAGTAGGGCTTTCCTGCCTCAGTTCCTGCAGATAACCCCCTATCGGGCTCACCGAGCCGGGTGTGTCGGAGTAGGTGCCGTAGAAGGCAAAGTAGGCCTGGTTTAGCTTCCTGATATAGTAACCGTTCCGGGCCAGATACTCCCGCATCTGCTCCATGTATTGCTCTGCCTCGTCGACCTGTCCCTGCGCCAGTAACTGGTCTACGGTGACCCTGATCTGCCTCATTGTTTTGTTGAAATCAATTGCAGGCTGTGATGATGCGGCGGGTGGCGCAGCCTGGCTTACCGTTTGCGCATAGTATCGCTGGTAGACAAGTTGCCCTATTTCGTCTCCGCCGATGTCGGCGGCAGTCTCGTTGATGGAGGTCATTTCATAGTTTGCCCAGTAGTTGCGGCCCAGAGGATGAAAAAAGAAGTATTGATGCAGCCATTCATGGGCTACAGTAGATAGAAGGTATTGCAGAGAAACGTCCTGAGGAATAATGCTGGGGTAGGTGGCAACACCGCCTACCCTATCTACCAGGCCGGACATATTGTTGTCCTGGACTTCGTTCTCGATATCCTCCATCTGCTCCAGGCTGAGGTCGGGTCTGAGCAGTATGGTCTTGGTCAGCTCGATCTTGTCCCTGGGCGAGATAATTAGCACATTCGGTTCCTGCTGAAACTGGAAGTCCACAGGCGGGAAAAGGATATTGAACCTGCCTATGAAGTCGATAGACTTGGCCAGCCCCTGGTCGGTGAGCACGGCGCTTACCTGGCTTTCAATGATGGACTCGACCTGGTCTTGAAGGCTGTGCATCTGGTTTGTAAGTTGGGCCTCCTGTGCTTCCAAAGATTCTATGTCAGCCTGTGAGCTGTTACCTTCCGCTTTATCACGGTTGATGGTGTCCTGCAGCGAGCTGGCGCTTTGGCCCAGGGACAGATAAGTCTCCACCTGCTTCACGCTCTCCTGCTCCGAAAGTTTTTTGGGAATGAAGAACTGCTCCAGACTGTAGCCCCACTTATCGAAGAAATTGCTTAACTCCCATTCGGGGATACTGAAAGTGTAGGGCCCGGCGATTCTGTCCCAGGCAGTCAGCTTCGGCGCCTGGTCCGAAGGGGGCAGGATGCAGAAGCACAGCACCAGTATCAAATCAATTAGAAGACCGAGTGTGTATTTGTTCATATCGCGGTTGTGATGAAGAGATGCCTTCATTCAGCATAGCACAGACCCCCTATAAATGTCACAAATTTTCAACTTTCTGGCGCTTGATTTAATGACTTTTTTATTGCTGTGCGCTAGCATGAAGTTGTCAGTCGAACAATTCCTGATAGGAGGCAAGAAATGGTCAGGGAGCGCTTTATCGTTATCGGCGGTGTAGCGGCAGGGATGAGTGCTGCCAGCAGGGCTCGAAAGCTCAAACCCGATATGGAGATACTGGTGTTTGAAAAGGGCGGATATGTATCGTACGCCGGGTGCGGGCTGCCCTACCTTATTTCGGATAAAGTGAAGTCAAGCGACAGTCTCGTGGTCTATGATGCAAAATTCTTCAAAGAAAAAAGGAATATCGGAGTGTTTCTTCATCATGAGGCTACGCGAATATTACCTCAGCGGAAAGCCGTGATGATAAGGGACATGGCCACAGGGGAGGAAAAGGAATATCAATACGATAAGCTTCTGATTGCCACCGGGGCCAGGCCGTTTGTTCCGCCTATAAAAGGTATGGACAGCCCAGGCGTTTTCACATTGCGCCCTCTGGAGGACGGCATAGCCATCAAAGAGTACATAGGCAGAAGCTCGCCGAAGCGCGGCCTCCTCATCGGTGCGGGCTACATCGGCATGGAGATGGCTGAGTCCTTTACTGAAGCAGGCATGAAGGTGATGCTGGTGGAGAAGATGCCGAATATTCTGGGTACGATGGACAGCGAGATTAGCGAAATCATTGAGAAAGAGCTGGGGAGGAATGCCGTCACGTTACTCAAATCGAAGGCTGTAACACAGTTTGCCAGTGAAAACTCTCACCTGAGCAGGGCGATTCTGGACAGCGGAGAGTCACTCGACGCTGATATCGCGGTTGTGGGAGCGGGTTTGAGGCCCAATTCTGAGATCGCTAGGGATGCAGGCATCGAGCTGGGAAAGACCGGCGCCATAAAAGTCAACCAGCGCATGGAGACCGGTATTCCGGATATTTATGCGGCGGGCGACTGCGCTGAAGTATATAACCTTGTGCTGGGCAGAAACGTGTATGTACCACTGGGCACCACGGCGAACAAGCAGGGCAGGGTTGCCGGAGAGAATATTGCGGGTGGCAGTGCCTCATACCCCGGCATTGTGGGCACTGCTATTTTCAAGACCTTCGACCTCGAGGTAGGCAGGACAGGCATCACGGAGAAGGAGGCCAAGGTCGAGGGCATTGACTATGCAGCCAATGTCGTGGAGCACCACTCCAGGGCTCCCTACTATCCTGGGGTCAGCCAAATAAGAGTGAAGCTTGTAGCTGACAGGAGCACGGGCAGGCTTCTGGGGGCACAGATGGTAGGCAGGGAAGGGGTTTCCAAGCGCATAGACGTTTTCGCCACTGCAATTACAGTACAGATGTCAGTTCATCAAATCAGAGACCTTGACCTGGGCTATGCCCCGCCGTTCGCACCCCCTTATGACCCGGTTCTTGTCGCGGCAGACGAACTCCACAAGAAGCTTGTGGATAAGAGGTAAGCCATGGTAGGGGCACAGCGCGCTGTGCCCCTACCACAATTAGGGACTACGCACTATGCAAAATATCGGGAAATACATTATATCCTATAATCTGAATTCCGGCCTTCTGAATTTTGCTTGCCAATGGTGTTTTCTGGGTAACTTCTTTGATCGTTTGATCTAACCAATTTGAAACGAGGAGTATCTTCTCGAGTTTTTTCTCTTCCTTCCTCAGTATATCTATTTTTTTTGCTAATTTGCTAATATCCTTCTGACATGCTTGTACAAAGGCTTCAGCCTCCATGTTGCGTCTGTGCATTTTACACTCCACTAGCCATCTGCCTTTTGGGAATTTTATTAGGAAATCCATCTCATTTCCTTCAAGATTAACGCTGTGCTCAAACTCCATTTGTTTCTGCCTCAGAAACCAGCCAACAAGCACGGTAAGCATTCCTCCCCCAGGGAAAATTATCGAATCTTTTAAAGCCGGGCAAGGTTGATAAACCACACTATAGTGGGTCAATTGCTGACACTTTGGACAAGGAGGACCTGAATTTAGGGCACCCAAGGAGGCTTTGGTTTCCATCATTAGCGGCTCATGTTCCCGATTTGAACACCAGAAAATCGATTTTATGTTTCGTAGTAGCTTCAGCTCGTACAGAAAATTCACGCATCCTTTGTATTCTTTGGATTTGAGTTTAGCAGATACTTCCAAGTCTCTCACGTACGGAAAAGAACGGCTTGAGAGCACATCTAACAAAACATTTGGCATCTGAGGAAAATCGCTTAATATTGTAGCTGGTATGTTGCTAATCATTGAGCTGAAGATCCGTTTGGGTACATTTGCCATTAATTGAACAACTTCTGTATCTGAGATTGCCGAAAAAGTAATGTAGGATGAATATTATCTGAGTTCTAATAGTGTTTCGCAGTCTCAAAAGTGCCCCGAGAATGGGGGATTTTGATGGTAGAAAGAGACTTTTTCGGCAGTCTCTATCTGTCTCAGCGTGCAAGGAAGATTTGGAAGTATCGCTTATCTCACTGAACAGAATATTTGGATCGATATCTTCGTAATTACCAAGAGTTTTTTGCATCTCTCTAAATGAGAACTTCCTGCGACGGACTAAATCTTTTGTTTTAGGTGAACTCCTCGCGAACTTTAAGGAAAAATATGCTAGCAAATCGCGAAAATCTCGCACGTCCAAGACTTGGCTGAACATTTTATATAATTGGAGTTTCGATGTTTCAATATCTTCTTTCTTCCATTCAGTAAAGAGTGACAATCGCTGCAAGCTTTCAGTCGGCTGAGCATCTAAGGCCACGGAGGTCCAAAAGAGAACCGGGAGCCTTATTGCAGTAGCCCCATTGGGAGCTGGCTCTGTAAGGTTTTCTGCTACAAAGACAAGATTGCTGTCAGTTAGCAGGAACTCACTCAATACAGAATCAGGTTTACATATCTCCTTCATGAGCAAACGTAAGCCAGGATTTTGTTCCACTTCATCCAGAATCCCAGAGAGTTTTATTCCTAGATCTGACTTTGAGGCCATTTGTTTTACTTCAATAACTTCTTCGTCTCTCATATACTGACCTCCTTAGTCCTTCTGGGAATTATAATAGGGTTTGTGCCTTTACACTCGCCCATTGTATAACTATTGTCGAATACGTCAAGTGAGCACTGTGCTAGCTATCGGGTAGCTAAAATGCGATACAGCGAAAAGGGGAAATGGCGGACTGTCTAAAATTCCATCACAGTCTTGCTGCTTTCGGAGATTTCCACCCCTGAACCCTTGGTTCTTATTTTGCTGTGCTTTGTGCCTTCCAGCCTGTGTTCTCGACCTAGCTTCCTTTCTGGCTTCGGAGATAGCGCACGAAACGACGGGTGCGTTTGTCCTGGCCTCGGAAGATGTCCGCGGCAAGCAGGGCAAAACGCAGCTCTTGGTAGGTGACATCGGTAATCGGATCGTTCATAC
>DAOUMT010000296.1:0-4050 GCA_034409195.1 Dehalococcoidia bacterium | reverse complement strand
TGAACTCGCCATAGCGGCTCTTAATAACATATTTGCGACCGAGAGGTCCAAAGAGGAGAAGCGCGTTAACCATGTGGCCTACCCAGATGACCAGCACAATAAGATGCAACCAGGTACAGGCAATGATAGCAGCTTCTTCCATGAGTAATGCCTCCTCTCAATACAGTAATGCGATTTGAACACGTGGAAACGCTTTGGACGGTGATATTATTCTTTACTTCCGAATAGTGCTTTCAGCAGATTGTTAATCTTAGTAGGGTTGCATGCCACATAAGGTATCAAAGCGGTTAATCTCACTTCATGCTTGCCAGAGCCTTCAGCATATCCTCTGCATTAATCACAGCTATGCTCTCAATCTTGATAAGGTCGTTCCAGGCGAAGTTGGCTTTAAGCATTAGCATTGGGTCAATATCGGGTGGTACATCAGTCAGTTGGAAACATCTTCCACCGTCAGCATCAGCCCAGGTGCCAATGACCTTCATACCTTCGTGTTCCATCCCCTTTTCATTAGCTCTTTTCATGACTGCGTCTCTTTTGTCGGGATCCCAGGTAAGGATATTCATGTACAGCATAATCGCCTCCCTTTATTCAGTTTTTAGACTCATCTTTCATGTTGCTCCGAATGTGGCATGCAACCCATTCCAGAGATATTCATATTTCAAATTGATTAAATCAATCTGGCTTCACACACAATTGATTTCGCCTTTGAGATGCGTTCATATGCTGGGGTCTTATTTTATTAATTTTTTCTATATTTTGTCAATAAAGTGTACTGGTTCATATGATTAATGGTATATTTTAGCGGCCTCAGTTAAGTTGACAAGAGCGTGCCAGTATGCGAAGATTATGCGTATTGATGTAGGACGCTGCACAGGAAGCGTTCGGTGGGGAACAAGAGATGAGTGGCAGGTTTGACAGGCGTCATTATTTTAGCGAGGGTGAACGAGTACCGGGGCAATCGATGAGCTGGTAGTACACTACTAGTTTCAACCGTCCTGAAAAGGTCGGTTTTTTAATTTGCACAAGAGGAGGTGATTGATTATCGGATATTTGAACAGCAACAAGGGATAAATACAACAGAAATAAATTAAAGGAGGTCAGAAGTAATGCCGAGATATTTAATGACGTGGGAAATGGATACAACTAAGATCCCCATTAGTCCTAAAGAGCGGGCAAACGCGTGGCGTCCCCTGGTCCAAATGGTCAAACAGGATATGAAAAGTGGTTTGATTAAAGAATGGGGCTCTTATATCGGAGAACACAAAGGATTTGGTTTGTGTGAAGGGAGCGAAGACGAAGTTGGCCTGATGGCAGAGAGGTATATCCCGTTTGTCCAATTCACCACACATCCTGCTGTCACCATCGACCAAGTAGAGAAGCTTACAACGGAAATGGCAAAGTAATTGGGCCTAGGTCAAGGCATATTTTACGGGCATCGGGCAACATCTTATTAGTAAAGTTAAACGGTGCCCGTAATTTCTTTTTTGTTAGGACGGTCATTCCTTGGGGGGAGGCAGAACTTTTCTGGCCTGGCGAAAGATGCCTATCAGCAGGAGCGCCACGACGATGACGGCTACAACCACCACCGTCGGGAAGAGCCAGGGAAAACGCTCACTGACCGGCGGCTTTTCTTCCACAAAGTCCGGGTTTGTGGCCTGGGGACCAAGCATGGCTTCGGGCAGTTGCTCGGTGACAAGATAGGGGAAGACGCGCTCGATGTCGTAATAGGGGCGTTGCGCTTCCGCATTCCCATAGTATAGCTGATATGACTGCTGCGGGTCGGCGGCAAAGACTATCCTGCGGCGTAAGCCCCACACATCAACTTCATGTATGGTGAGTGGTGGGGAGTCCTCGTCGTGGATAACTAGGCGGAGGTAGCGAGAGGTGGCCTCACGATAGGTAATGCCCAGACTTTTGCCGGCAAACTTGGGGGTGTCAAAGGCGTATATATCGGCTTGCGGCAATATCGTGCTCCATTGCTTCCGGTCTGTGCTTGTTTGCAGGGTTACCTCTCGATAAAAGTTGGTGTCAGGGACATTAATGTCCAGGCGGTAGCTGGGAATTCCCGGCGTGCCCAGGTCTACCTCCACGTTGGTCGTGCGCTGGCCCGTATCACGACTTATATCCAGAATGGACGAGGGCCAGGGTATCTCGCGTGCCGGAGTCTCTTTGACGAAGAAGACCGTGGCACCGGTTATCTCCAGAGGCCCCTCACCATCATCAGCTATCTTCACCTGAACGTAACGTGCGGTGCTGTCCGGATACCTGATGCGGGTATCGCGGGTAGTGAACCTTCGCTCTTTAACGGTAAAGTCGTAGACTGTCTGCTCGGCCATTTTCATCCAGGTAGCTTCATCATTGCTGGCTTCCACGGTGGCAGTACGCCGAAAGTTAGTTGAGGTAATCCGAATCTCTATCTCGTTGTGCAGAATGCCTTCCTGCCCCAGGTCGGCGGTGAATATGTTGTAGCTACCGGGAATATAGCCTTTATCCCGAATCGATACCGGGAAAGAAGTCCGCTTGCTTTCTGACTTACTTACCTCTAATTTATAAGGCACCTCCTCGTTCTTACTGGAAATTATGCGAAGGTCGGCCAAGCCATGTGCCGCATTGGCAAACACCTCGCGGTCGGGGACTATCTCGACGAGATTCTCCGGCTGGAGTTTCGCAGGCAGGTTGATGGCCTTGACATAGCGCCAGTCGCGTTGCGAAAAGTCGGCAGCCACACTGGAAGATGCCAGTGAAAGGAACACCAGGGTCATAAGAAATATTTTAATACCGGACAGGCAGTTATTTCTCAATGAAGACCCCCTTGATGATTTTACTGTAGCGCTGGTAGAGGTAAGCGCTGATAAGCAGAAGCAGTCCCAGACCGACGAAGGCACCGATGCGGTAAGCCATCTCCAGCTTAAACACGTCGTAGACAAACACCTTAACGATGGGGACTGCCAGCAGGACCAGAGCGCCCAGCCGCAAGTAACGCCAGCGTTTAGCGATGCCAATAACCAGAGCGATAACAGCGTAAACTGCCCAGACGGCGGTAAGAGACAGGTTCTGAGCGTTCTGCAGTCCTTCCCTGCCAGGCAGCTGTGCCGCCCTCAGGGTGTAGATGCGACTGTCAAAGTAATTCCAGACTTCAAAACTCAGTATCCAGATAGAGAAGAAATTGGCAGCTATCAGAAAGGCCGTAGCGTCTGCCCCGCCTTTCCCGGAGCTTTTTCTCTCCCGCAGTAGCAGATAGCCAGCTACGTAAAAGGCGGCAATACTGACGACAAAGGCGAGGAAGCGCTCGTTCAGTATCGGCTGAAAGGTGCGCACAGTGATGCCGGTATCGAAGAACAGCAGGCACACCGCCACAATGAAAAAGACGACATAGCTGTACCAGCGGAGCTGAGGCATACGAAAAGTGAATGAGAGCCATATCAGAGCGGCACCTTCAACTGCCCAGACTATCGTCGTCCACGCTGTATTGCCGAGCTGGACAGGTATGGCTATTGTGAGGAAGACCAGAGCAATACCCAGGGCGAAAAGGCTGAGCCTTACGTTCTCGGCACTTCTTCTAAGGGCTATATGGGATAAAGCACCGTAGAATATAGCCATCAGGAGGACAAAGCCACCCATCCACAACCGGAAATCGTCCCACATCAAGCCCAGGCTTATGCCGAAGTAGGCGGCGCCATTAATCAACATCAGGGCATAGTCAAAGGCCCGGGGGGCACGGCGCCAGATAATGTGAAAAAGAGTGGTGGCACCGACGAAGATTAAAAAGATAATCGTCAGGCCTACCTCGGCAGTGCCGATGCCGATATCTCGGTCAAACTCAGCGTGCCATAAGCCGAAAGATATCAGTGAGCAGACCAGCGCCAGAAGGGTGAACCAGCGCCAGTTACGGAAGGTGGATAGAATCAGGACACCAAGATCAACGACAATAACATAGACCAGGAACTGAATAGCATAGCCTGCCCCCTCAGCTTCCAACTTGCTGGCTCCGAAGAACCCCAGAAGAAACGGGGCGGCGAAGGCACCCAGGATGCCTATTATGGCCAGGGC
>DAOUMT010000295.1:0-6548 GCA_034409195.1 Dehalococcoidia bacterium | reverse complement strand
GCGCTGCAGATTTCCGTGTGCCCCAGCGAGGGCGAGCTCAGGGCCGACTACGATTTCACCACTGTGAAGGCTACTGTGAGAGCAGGTGAAGCGGCTTATGCCGAGGCCGGGATAAAGAACCCGCGTGAAGAGATAAGCATGGCAGAGCTTCACGATTGCTTCAGCATTACAGAAGCTGTCACCTGCGAAGACCTCAAGTTCAGCCCCAAGGGAAAGGTTAAGCAGGATATCGAGTCCGGGTTCTTCAACCTGGACGGAGGGCTGCCGGTGCAGCCTGATGGAGGCCTGAAGTCCTTCGGCCATCCTATCGGTGCCAGCGGCGTGAGGATGCTGTTCGAGATGTACCTCCAGCTTCAGGGCAAGGCCGACAAGCGCCAGATAAAGAACCCGAAATTCGGTCTGACCCATAACCTGGGCGGCATCCCGGTGAGCAACACCGTAAGCGTGCTTATCATCGGGCTCTAAACAGCATAGCAGCATAGAGAGGTTTTAGGGGCGATTCGCCAATGGCGAATCGCCCGCATTGTATCAGGCGGTTCTCCAATGTTACTACAGTAAGTGCGTGGTTCAGTTAAATCGTGGTTGATTGCTCCCTACCGTCATAGTAGAATACAGCAGTATGTTGAAGATGCTGCTCAGGAAAGTCCTGTATGCTGCTACCACTACTGCTGGCAGTGGAATATCAAACCCTAATTTGTGGACCTAATTTGTGGAAAGAAAGAATGAGGGGAGTAACCCTCGCTACGTAGTATTTGAACATGCTTGACTTTTAATGTATAATTCGGCAGATAATTGCAGCTGTATAAAAACAAATGAAAGATTTAAAAATCAGAACCAGTTTTCATCAGAAGTGCTTACGTAAGCACCATTGCAATTCGTCAACCCTTGTGGTCGACGAATTAGGATTGCAGCATGGCAAGTGTAGAGCAGATATTGCGGTCATTAACGGTCACCTCATCGGATACGAAATAAAGAGTGATGTAGATTCTTTACGTAGATTAAATGACCAGATAGACAGTTATAACGCCGTATTCGACCGCGTTTCTGCTGTTGTGGCTGAGTGCCATCTTAGCGAAGCAGTAGCTATGCTTCCCGAATGGTGGGGAGTGATATCTGTGCTAGAAGGCCAGCGTGGGGCAATGCATTTTAAAACTATCAGACGTTCAAAGCAGAACACACATGTCGATAACTATGCAGTCGCTCAACTATTATGGAGAAACGAAGCTCAAGATATACTCATCAACTTAGGGATTCGTGGAAAACAGTTACGAGAGAAACGTGCAAATCTGTATGATTGTATTGTTAGCAAGCTGGATTCGTCTGAACTACGAAGAACAATTAGGAAATACCTTATGCAACGGACAAATTGGCGACATCCTGCACTACTTTCTCCAAGTGATGGTTTGTTCCAACCCAGCGCCACGTCGTAAGGCGTCCGGTCGATTCAGTGCCCTGCGCACAGGCATGAATATACTTGTCTCCTTCCGAAAAAGTTGTTCCGCTATAGTACCCAGACGCAACAACTTCTTGACATAGTCCACGATATTGACCATATCCATAATCGCGCACATTGTAGCCTTTTAGTATTAGCCAACCATCTTCAATCGTATATCTAACAGTAGCTGATGGTTTGGCTAATCGCATGTCAATCAGTAAAACATCCGGATGATTAATCCCATAATCACCAAAGGTCGGAATCCGAATACCCGAAACGATCAATCGCCTGATAAGGGACATATAAAGCCTCCACTCGTTTCGCGGAATAATTGACGCCCCTAGTTTTACTCCACCCATCGACTGAGGAAATGCTGTGCCAATCAGCGCGAATGAACGCCACTCGTTAAGGTGTGGGAGTTTTCCAATGATTGTCTCCAATAACCTTCCAAAACTGTCAATTGGCTCGAAATTTGGTGCTCCCATATCAAGTATGAAATCGCATTCGTTAAGGTCGACGCCATATTTGTGAATAAGTGTTTCCAAGGAAGCTGCTAAATCAGGCTTTACGGCATCCCCAATATTAATTCTTATACAAAGCCCAAGCATATCAGTGGCGACAATTGCCTTAATTTCATTCTGGCAGGCATGGTCTTGTTTAAGATTGATCACTGGGATTGCCGATACACCTTTCAGCCTTAGATCTTCAAAAACGAATGCAAATGGATGCTCCCCACTAGTCATTCGCTCTGAGGGTGGGATAATATGCATATCTACCAAACAATGCCTACCCCACTTGTCCTTTACCCTCTTAGCAAATTTTGACAAGTGCTCATCGATTGATTTTGAGTCCATACCGCTTTCGAAATCGTACCCTATCTCAGGAATCTCTATTAAAGGTACTATAGATTGTTGAGCATTCAATGACAGTCGAAACAATGCTTGATATTCTCCCTGCTTCCATCTAAGGCAAGGGACATATTGTCTTGAACTAAAACTCATTGCCACACCTCCTTCCTCATCTGCCGAAACCAGCCTCAGGGAAATGTTTCCTAACCTCACCTTGCCCAACAAGATTATTCAGCATTATATAATTATTAGCCTCGCGCCTTATCCGACCTGCCACGATGGCAGGATGGATATTTAGGCTCTTAGCTGTTTCTATTACCGCTTCCGGTGTCCTAATATATCGAGCTAGTTCGAAATCCCATTTCCCTTCTGGAATAAGGGCTTCTCCAGCTAAATAATTTGCTTCGTCTTCTAATTTTTGTGTTGAGCTGTCTGTACTAATATTATTGTCCAAATCATCGAAGATGCCCTCTAATTTACTCTTGCGCAGATGTTTAATGATATGAAATAACTCATGAAACAACACAAACCAGAAATTGTCTAAACGATCGTATCGCAACGTTAGCCCTATCACTGGCCCCTTGTCATAAAGCAATGCTGCTCCGTCTAGATACGTATTTACTAGACGAGGCTCGACCACAAATGCAATACCAACTTCTGCCAGTTTTTCCTTAGCACATAGTGGGCCATTGTCCTTAGTGCTTTCCTTGGCAAGTTCTACAATCCATTGAGAGTCAATTAATCCGTCTTTGTACCGACGTTCAAGCTCTGCTTCGCTCGCTAAATATAGAATTCTACATTCCCAAGCCAATAGAGCATAGTCATCAACGATTGAACCAGCTCTAACCTGTTTCCGATGTAATGCTCTTGCTGGCGTACGGATAACACCTTTAACGAAATCACTCACCAGCGTGTCTGCTTCCGCCAAGGCCTCAGGTAATGATCCCGTAAAGCCTTTAAACCATTGCCGTTTATACATCTCCTTCACAGGAAATCTATTCCAGTCAAGAACATCTGCGCTCAAGAGCTCTGTAGTTGAAGGCTTTGTCTTGAACTCGGCGATCTCAGTAATGTTGAGCTTCAACGCTTCTGCAATTTCATTAAGGCGATGCAAACTTGCAGATGCATACTCATCCGCTTCATATCGCTGAATTTGTTGCTCCTTGAGTCCAACAAGTTTAGCCAAATCGCGTTGCGTCAATCCATGAGCGATTCTGGCGCGGATAAGAATCTTTGGTAGCTCGCTTAAATTCGTAGCTTTGAGTATTGTCACTTCTCCAGCACGAAGGGAATCATATTCCTTCACTTGATCCACAAGAGCTATCTCCT
Source organism: Dehalococcoidia bacterium (assembly GCA_034409195.1). Classification (GTDB taxonomy): domain Bacteria; phylum Chloroflexota; class Dehalococcoidia; order SZUA-161; family SZUA-161; genus JACWAE01. The sequence continues at coordinate 2,936 of DAOUMT010000295.1, read as the reverse complement.
CACTTTTCAGAGCTTTCAATTCTGCTGCTGCGAGTATATCCGAGCCTACACGTTCTGTAACTTCCTTCAAATTGAAATCTCTAATAGCCTTGCGTAGCTTCTCAAGCTGCCGTTTTGTTATTAGATACTGCCGTTCATTAGTAATCATTTTTTCTACCTCCTTTCTCTGCTTATTAGAGTCGGATGCGTATTATCCCTTTATTCTTAACCTGTATCTCGATCTATTTGAAAATAGTCAACAAAGTTGTGGGTTCCATCAGCTTTTACACTTGATGGGAAAAACTCACCTCCGAACTTCAGTTTTTGATTTCTTCGTAGATTAGCAAAATCTAAGAAAATAGAATCGAGTTTAGCCGGATCAACCCCTGTAGGATCCCAACAGGCATCAAAGTCCCCGGGTATTGGTTTCTCTGTGACATAGCTGCCATTCAGGTAAACGACCCTACAGCCAGCAGATTTTAAAGAGTTACACCCTGATAAAAAACCTTTGTATACTCCTTTACGTTTTTCATTTGTCGCAAAGCGATGCTCAATCTCACTTAAAGAGATTGCCGAAAAAGTAATGTAGGATGAATATTATCTGAGTTCTAATAGTGTTTCGCAGTCTCAAAAGTGCCCCGAGAATGGGGGATTTTGATGGTAGAAAGAGACTTTTTCGGCAGTCTCTTAAAGTTGCATCGTGTACACCTGGAGGCAAAACCTTCCAGGGGGCACCAAGCTCTATAAAGTCTGGTATCATAACACAACAATATCATTGTGTTGATAATTTGTCAAGAGGGTTAGGCAGCTGGATGTCGTATTTAAACGGTGGGCAGTAAGCACGATTATACTTTATAGGTTACGTATTCGCCTTGACTATTCTCGTAAACTAAGGCACAATATAGCTTTGTTGGGTATTGGCAAAATGGTAGTAAACAGGGTGTGGTTATGGATTTGATGCAGGCCATTAAGGGACGAAGGAGTATTCGTAAATACAAGCCTGACCCTGTGAGCGATAAGGCTGTCGAGACAGTACTCGAAGCTGCCAGATGGGCTCCGTCCTGGACAAACAGTCAGTGCTGGCGGTTTGTGGTGGTCCGGGATCCTCAATTAAAGGAAAAACTGGCAGCTATCCTGGATCGGGAGAAGAATAGGTCGGCTCCAGCGGTGAGAAATGCTCCGGTTGTCATAGTGGCCTGTGCCGAGCTAGGGAAGTCGGGATATTACAGGGGTAAGATAAGTACAGATAAGGGCGATTGGTTCATGTTCGATACGGCTTTGGCCATGCAGAACCTGACGCTGGCAGCCCATGCCACTGGCCTGGGCACTGTACATATCGGCCTGTTCGATGCCAAAGAAGTGGCCAGAGTCCTGGATGTCCCCGATGGAGTGGCAGTGGTAGAGATGACTCTCCTGGGCTACCCTGATGAAGAGCCGGCTGAATCACGCAGGAAAGAGCTGGCTGAGATTGTATTTCACGAGAAATACGGTAAAAAATAGCCAGACAGTGCTGGCTGTAGCGTAGATTGAGGTAAGCGTATGAGTTCCGTCGTAAAAAAACGGCGCAAGAAGATGGCCAAGCACAAGCATCGCAAGATGTTGAAAAAGACCAGATGGCAGAGACGGCACGGATAAAATAGGGAAGGATGCCGGGAAAGCCGTTTGCCGGTTAACAGGGCGATGTGGCAGGTGATTGGTCAGTCCAAAGCAGTAGAGTTGCTGAGGCGCAGCTTGCAGAATGAGCGCCTCTCTCATGCTTACCTTTTTGTAGGCCAGCCCCACGTGGGCAAAACAACTCTCGCTATTAATCTGGCACAGGCGTTGAACTGCGAACAGGCGGAGCGGCCATGCGGCCAATGCCGCTCTTGCCTCCGAATAGCGGCAGTAAATCATCCCGACGTTCAGTCTATCGGGCGCATGGCAAACGTTGAACCCGGCCAAGCGAGCACAAAGAAAGAGATAAGTATAGCTCAGATAAAGGAGATACAGCGGTCTGCCGGACTGCAGCCTTATGAGGGCAGGCACCGGGTCTTTATCATAGATGGCGCCGAGTATTTAAACGAGGAGTCGGCCAACTGCCTGCTTAAGACGCTGGAGGAACCGCCACCCAGGGTGCTTTTTATTCTTCTCACGGTTAACGACGGCAGGTTGTTGCCTACAATCGTTTCTCGATGTCAGCGGGTTGAACTCTTCCCGCTCCCTGCTGAGGTCATAGAGCAGGCGCTGATGGAACAGTGGCAGGTGGCTCCTGAAAAAGCCAGAGTGTTAAGCAGACTCTGCCGGGGCAGCATCGGATGGGCGGCCTCCGCCTCACGCGATGAAAGCCTGGTCCTGGAACGCTCTCAAAGGTTAGATGAGCTTCTTGGTTTAAATGACGCCGGCCTCGACCAGCGGTTCGCCTTCGCTGCCAGGTTAGCGGCTCAATTCAGTAAGAGCCGTGATTCAGTCGAGGAGGTGCTCGACCTTTGGTTGGGGTGGTGGCGCGATGTAATTCTTGCCAGGGAAGGATGCGCACAGTTTATAACCAACATCGATAGGGAAACAGCGCTGCGCAGCCATGCGGAGTGCTACAGCATGGCTGTCATCAGGGGTTTTATGGAAGCTATTCGGGAGACCGTGATGCAACTGGGTCAAAATGCCAATCCCAGGCTGGTGCTGGAAGTCTTGATGCTGAGTATCCCCAGGGGCCAAAGAGTGGGCGTCTAACATCGTTAATCTGTTCGGATATTTGCAGGGATTGTCGGAAAGAGCGACAATAGTAGAGTAGGGCTAAGTAACGAGATTCTTCCCCTTCACTACGTTCAGGGTCAGAATGACATTATAGCTTAGGTTGTATTTTCAAAGCGATGAGCAAAGTAGTAGGTGTTCGGTTCAAGCGAGCGGGGTTGATATACTTCTTCGATCCCTCAGATATCGAGCTTGCCATCGGCGACAACGTGGTAGTCGAGACCGCTCGC
>DAOUMT010000294.1:0-7264 GCA_034409195.1 Dehalococcoidia bacterium | reverse complement strand
TTGAAAATTGGGCTCCGAAGCCTTGTAACAATTAGTTCTTGCTGGGGGCGGACTGCTCCAGCGCTATCCTCATCTTGCGGAACAGCTCGGTCAGCTGCTCTACGCTCATGGCTGCTGTCTCCGGCGTCAGCGCCAGCACCATGGGGAATTGGGCGGAGACCACTTGGTTAGAGGACTGCAGGTCGAAGTCCCTGCCCCCTGGCTCGGCCTGGGACCTGATATAGTGCTGCGGCTGGGATTTTGCCTTTCTTTTTCCCCGGGAGCCCCCTCTGGGCGATTCTGGGGCCAGCTCGATTTCAGCCATCCGGCATAGCTTGATCAGGAAGCGGGTGGCCTTGTTCGCCATCTCGGCCCCCATCCCGCCTTCGGTGACAAAGTAGTTGTAGATTCCCTCCCTGGTTATTCCATCCGACCGCAGTCCGTGGAATACCCCCGAGTAGGCTTTACGGACTATCTCCTGCAGGGCTTGGGTGTAAGTAGTCCCTTTTGTTTTCAGCAGGCGGCTGCTCTCCGTGGGCTTGCCGTCCTCGTCAATAAGTCCCAGAAACCTCAATGCGCCCACTACCTTATATTCGTTGCCCGGGGCGATCTTATTGATACGCAGGTAATCGCTGTCTATGCGCGAAGGCGTCGTCCTTCGCAGCAAATTCAACGCCTGCAGCATCCCCCTGGCGGGCCCGTAGGGCGGGATAAGTCCGCGCCCTTCCAGTTCGTAGTCTTTAATAGTAGTCATTGCCTTCCTCTGGACTTCTTTTTATAGAGACTGATTTGTTCAGTCCGTAAGCAGTATTATATCAGAAATATATTGGACTGTCAACAGTCCGTACTGAAACAGTCTGTTTTGGCGTATGTTTATCCCGAATTGTACGTAGATTGATAGTCCATAATGGCGGACTTTTTCGTCTGAACAGTCCTCAGTCCTTCATATATCTAGAGCCTGGTCGGTCGTGAGACACCTGGGCACGGTTTAGTCCTCATAATTTCGAGTTCAGTCCTTGCGCTTGCAATATCAGTCCCTTATTTCAAACTGAGACTCGGATATCAGCCTTGACTTGTTACACGAAACCGTGTAAGCTTATGCCATGAAGTCGAAAAGGAAAGTGCACTGGGACAGCGAGGGCATTAAAGCGCTGAGGGCTCACCTGAGGATGACACAGCAGGAGATGGCGCACGAGTTAGGGACGCGCCAGCAGACCATCAGCGAATGGGAGACAGGGATGTATCGACCCCGGGGCGCTTCCGTTACCCTGCTCTCCATAATAGCCGAACGCGCTGGCTTCGACTACACGACGTCTGCCGGGAATAAATCTTCCGAAGACGATGTTTGAAGCCAAGGAAAGTGTTCAAGGACTTTCAAATCGAATCCTAGGGCCTCGAGGATTGAGCATTCAAGTAGCGGCGTTCGGCAGAGTTTGTATTGCATTAGGGTTGCGGTGACGCGGCTCGAAACGGAATTCGTGGAGAGGCTAAGTGGCCACGCAACCTAACCACGATAGACGAAACGAGCAGCGCAACCGGATGACGAATACGCGGGGCTAGGTGGAAATGGTTAATATGGATAAGGTAGACGAGCGCTTCCTGGTCGAGATATGGAAGCGGCAGCTGGTGTCAGCGGACAACCTGGTCACCAGCTCCAACGAACGGGTGCAGGTTATCTATCCCGGGAAAGAGAACAGGGACTGCGGCCCTGATTTCCTGGGCGCTGTCATCGCTACCGAGAGGGAGGGATTGTTGGTAGGAGACGTGGAGCTTCACCAGAAGGCCGCGGACTGGAGAAGTCACGGCCATGGCCGGGATTCCAGGTACAACGGATTGGTCCTTCAGGTGGTCTGGGAAGGCGAAGCTCCGGTGGTTCTTCAGAATGGCAGGACGGTGCCCACATTGAGCTTGCAGCGCTGTCTCAGCGGCTCTTTGGGGGCGGTGCGCTATTGGACCAGTCTTGATATGATGCCAGCCGAGCCCTGCCGCGATGCCCTGGGGCGGCTGGGCGATGATGAGTTGGGCAGGCTGCTGGATGAAGCCGGCGAGGAGCGCTTCAGGCTGAAGGCGGGCCGCTTTGCCGCTGCAATAGACGAAGAGCCGCCACCGCAGGTGCTGTACCGCGGCATAATGGCAGCACTGGGCTATACCAGGAATAAAGAGCGGTTCGAGGAGCTGGCCTGCCGTCTGCCCCTGGCGGCTCTGCAAGGCTTTTGCCGGGGTAGGCCGCATCAGGAGCGAGTTTCCAAGCTCAGGGCGCTGCTCTTAAGCATGGCGGGACTGCTTAAAGATGAGGATAATGCGGAGCGGGAGCAGGTTCAGTGCTGCCTGGGCGCTGTGAAGCCAATGGACGCTTCCTGCTGGCATCTGTTTCGGGTGCGTCCCGAGAACCATCCCGCCCGCCGCCTCACAGGCGCCGCCTTTCTGCTGGCCCGCTTTCTGGATGAGGGGCTTCTTGAAGGCGTACTGCGTCTGGTGAAGGAATCCCGCTCGGATATAGGACGGCTCGAAGCGGGTTTCATGGTAGGGGCCGAAAAACATCGTCACCCCGGCGAACGTGCTCTCATCGGGCAGGCCAGGGCCAGGGAGATTGCGGTCAATATCGCCTTGCCCTTCACCTTCGCCTGGTCGGAGGCCAACGGGCAGGCAGGGCTAGTAGAACACGCCCTCTGGCTGTATAGAGTCTATCCCGGGTCAGGCGGCAACGAGATAACGCGGGGACTGATCAGGCTGCTGGGACCAAAGGCCTTCGCTCTGGTGGATTCATCGCGGCGCCAGCAAGGGCTGCTCCATCTGGACCAGACCTTCTGCCGCCCGCGCAGGTGTAGCGAGTGCCCCTTGGCTCAGAGATTGGCCTCTGTGCCTGACGTAGGGGCAATTCATGAATTGCCGCTGTATCAACGCTCTATTTTGCCCCCAGGCTGAGCTCGGGCACTACATCAAGATTCCAGTCGGCGGTTTTTCCCCGTAAGAAGCAGAAGTAGCCGCAGCAGGCGACCATGGCTGCGTTGTCGGTGCACAGGATTGGCGCCGGAATTAGTACAGGTATGGGCGAGTTGCGGACTATGCTATCGCGAAGCAGCTTGTTGGCAGCCACCCCGCCAGCTAGCAGTATCTGCTCCACCTCATGCTTGTTGGCGGCCGCCACTGTCTTGGTCACCAGCACATCCACCACGGCCTGTTGGAAGCTGGCCGCGAGGTCTAATACCGCCGGGCTGGGTTTGGTTGACGACGAGATTTTCAACTCCTCCGCCAGCCGCACCGCCGCAGTCTTGATTCCGCTGAAGCTGAAGTCGTCGCTGCCCTTGATCCAGGCGCGGGGCAGCCGCTGCGTTGGGGTAATCCCCTGCGTGGCTTTCTCGATAATGGGGCCGCCGGGGTAGCCCAGGCCCAGAGCCCGCGCTACCTTGTCGAAGGCCTCTCCTGCAGCGTCATCGCGTGTCCGGCCCAGCCTGGAGATTATCCCGTGGCCCTGGAGCAGCACAAGCTCGGTATGGCCCCCGGAGACGATGAGCGAGATCGCCGGGAATTGGGGTTCATCCTGGCCCAGCCAGTTGGCATAAATATGAGCCTCCAGGTGGTTGACGCCGATCAAGGGCAACTCCCAGGCCAGCGCTAGGGCCTTAGCGAAGTTCACCCCCACCAGCAGTGAGCCCGCCAGTCCGGGGCCGTTGGTGACTGCGATGGCCGAGAGGTCGCCGGGTTGCACCTTAGCATCAGCCAGGGCCTTCTGCACTATGGGCATGATAGAGAGCAGGTGCTGCCGGGAGGCAACTTCGGGCACGATGCCTCCGTAGCGGCTGTGCAGCTCGACCTGGGAGGAGATAACGTTGGATAGTATCACTGTGCCGTCCTCGACCACGGCAGCGGCAGTCTCGTCGCAGGATGTTTCTATACCCAGTATTTTCACTCTATCATCAACTCCATCATTGGGTAGGTCGGAGCACCTGCTCCGACCTTACCTGGAGCATGCGCTCCAGGCTACCCGGGTTTCAGGGCGTTCAGCCGAACGCCCCTACAACTTTATCCGATGAATGTGGTGACCTCTGCCACAGGTTTACGCGCGGGCCTTTTCCCGGGCCGTTTCGCGGCTATCCCCAGTGAGACTATGCCGACCAGGAACCAGGGCTGCTCCACGCCCAGCAGGGCTTCCAACTCCTCCCGGGCGAACTCGGCCGGGCTGCTGGCGAAACAGCTGCTGTATCCCAGCGCCGTAGCTGCAAGCTGGAGATGCGCTACCGCCATAGCCACGCTTTCCAGAGCCAAATCGCGGCGCGCCGGATTCGTCGGTTCGCTGTAGCCTCCTCCCACCCAGGGACGCACCAGCACGGCGATAGCCACGGGCGCGTCGGCAAAATGGGTGCTGTAAGACTTCATCCAGGCCAGCCGTTTCCGCCTCGATTTGTCCTCTGTGGATGCTGTCACGGCCTCTACTATGGCGTTTACCACATCCCGCATGCCCTCTTTGAGGTTCTTGTCGCGTATCACGATGAAACGCCAGGGCTGCTCGTTGGTAGCGCTGGGTGCCAAGGTAGCCGCCTCGAGCATGGCCAGGATATCTTTGTGCGCCACCGGCCGGTCGCTGAACCGGCAGACGCTGCGCCTCCTCTTTACAGTCTCAAAGAAGTCCATTGCAATCCTTTTTGGCAGCTTCCATTATATCATTAATTGACTTCTGCTATAATCTCAATGAATTCTCCGCACAGGAGGGGACGATGACGGTCATCAATACGCGTATCCATGTGCAGACAAGGGGCAACTGCGACTTTACCGATATAACAGAACAAGTGGCGCGGAAAGTGGAGGGCTCAGGTGTGGAAGACGGGACTGTGACTCTCTTCGTGCCGGGCTCCACGGCCGGGCTGACCACTATAGAGTACGAGCGCGGTGCGCTCCACGACCTGGAGAACCTGTGGGAGCGGCTGGTGCCCCGGAACATACCCTACCGGCATGATGAAAGGTGGGCTGACGGCAACGGCTACTCCCATGTACGCGCCTCCCTGCTGGGCGCTTCCCTGGTGGTGCCCTTCGTGAACAAGAGGCTGACGCTGGGCACATGGCAGCAGATCATCCTGGCAGATTTCGATAACAGGCCTCGCTCCCGCAACATCGTGCTCCAGATTATGGGAGAATAGGGGTAATTCATGAATAGTCGCTGCAAATATGTCATTGCTTTGAAAATGGAAGTAGGGCAGGTTTCCTAACCTGCCTGCACGGAGGAAAGATTTAGGCGCCTAATCCCCCTGTATCCCCCTCCCTGATCAGGTCAGGGACAGGTTTAGAAAAGGGGGAGTTTGGGCGCGACCTTCTCTGGTTCTTTTATGTCATTGCGAGGCCATCCGAAGGAGGCCGCGGCAATCTCACCGCACCTATTCATATTTACGAGTGCGAGAGATTGCTTCGTCCCGATTTATCGGGACTACCCAGAATGACATATTGAATTTTCATCCTTGACCTGATCAGGGAGTAAGAGTAAGGGGGCGTTTGCCCCCTACTCGATTACCCCTTCCTTGCGCAGTTGGTCGATGTCCTTTTCCTTAAGGCCCACCACGTTTTTCAGTATCTCCTCGGTATTCTCGCCGTAGAGCGGCGGCCGCGCCCTCGGCTTGACCGGCGTATCCGAAAGCCGGAAAGGACTCTTGATCAGCTTCACCTTCTCCATCTTGGGATGGTCTACCTCCACGATCAGCCCTCGGTGCACCACATGTGGGTCGGAAACAGTCTCGTCTATGCTGTACACCGGCGCACCTGCCACATCGGCCTCGTCGAAAAGCTTCAGCCATTCGTCCCTGGTCTTGGTAGCGAAGATTTTGCAGAGCTCCTGGTACATCTCCTCCTGCTTGTCGATGGCAGCGAAGTGTTGCGGGATGAAGTCCTCCCTGCCCACGAGACGGCACAGGTTCTGCCAGAGCGGCGGCTCGAGACAGGACAGTGCGACATATTTATCATCGCTGGTCCGGTATGCATTCAGCCAGGCCTGGTCGCTTCCCGAAGGCAATACGCTGCGCTCCGCCTTGTCGCTGCCCAGCAGATACCTCAGGGTCATTACCCAGTTGAAGTAAAGCATGCCGTCCGTTATGGCTACCTCGATAAACTGTCCCTTCCCCGTTTTCTCCCTGGCATAGAGGGCAGCCAGTATGGAGCTGATGGCCTGGCAGTTGGCGGCGAGGTCCGATATCTGGGGCGAGATAACATGTATCGGCGGCCCGGCTTTGGAGCCGGTAGCTCCCAGGATACCGGCCAGGGCGACTATATTGATATCATGCGCTCCCCGGTTCACATAGGGGCTGTCCTCGCCGTAGCCCGTGATGGCGCAGTAGATGAGCCGCGGGTTGCGCTTGCTCAAGGTCTCATAGTCCATGCCCAGGCGTGCCGCAGCGCCGGGCCGGAAAGCCTCGATGAAAACATCTGATTTGTCCACCAGGCGGTACACGATATCTCTACCCTTATCGCTCTTCAGGTTGACCGCCATGCTCTTCTTGTTGCAGTTCATGCCCACGTAGCGGAACCAGGTATCGTTGGTGAACATGAAGGAGAGCGCCGGAGAATCGCCCGTGCGCGGCGTCTCGATGGTGATAACCTCGGCGCCGAAGTCGGCCATAATCATCGAGGTATATCTGCCCGGGCTGTGCCGGGATAAATCCAGAACCTTTATGCCTTCAAGTGGCCCCATATGTTCTCCTTTGTTTTAAAAATAACCTTTCTTAAAAAGAAGGATTAGAAGCGCCTAATCCTCCTGTATCCCCCTTTAGAAAAGGGGGAGTTTTGGGCAAGAGCTTCTCTTGTTCTTTTATGTCATTGCGAGGCCATCCGAAGGAGGCCGCGGCAATCTCACCGCACCTATTCATATTTACGAGTGCGAGAGATTGCTTCGCTACGCTCGCAATGACATATTGGGCGCTATTCCCTCGTCTTATGTCATTGCGAGGCCATCCACTTCTTTCATGTATTCCTGCGAAACTTGTCCCTGACCTGATCAGGGGGCAGGAATCCAGGTGCCCAGGTGCCCAATCTTATCGCCCCTTGAGGGAGAGATAAGAGAGAGGGGGCAAATATTCCGTTCGCCCTGAGCTTGTCGAAGGGTGAACAACCATATCGCGTTCATGGTTCGACTGGCTCACCACGAACGGGATATTACGGGTAGGGCGGAGCACCTGCTCCGGCCTGGGCCTGGAGCATCCGCTCCAGGCTACCCACCCGACTCCCCCTTTACTAAAGGGGGATACAGAGGGATTAGGCGCCCTCGAATCTCCTATTATGTGGGCGGTTGGCGAACCGCCCCGAC
>DAOUMT010000293.1:0-6139 GCA_034409195.1 Dehalococcoidia bacterium | reverse complement strand
TCGTTATCCTGGGGCACTCCGAGAGAAGGGGATATTTCGGGGAAACCGACCAACTGGTCAACAAGAAGGTTAAAGCGGCACTCGGAGTAGGGCTCACTCCCATAATCTGCGTCGGCGAAAGCCTGGAGCAGAACAATGCCGGCGAGACCGTCGCTGTCATCACGAGGCAGGTCCAAGCAGCTTTCGATGGCATAGCTTTACCTAAAGGAACGGTTATAGCATATGAACCCATCTGGGCTATCGGTACAGGCAGGGCTGCCACCAGCGACCAGGCTAATGCTACTATCAAAGTTATTCGCGACACAGTTGCCCGGATTTACGGCGACTCGGTGGCACAAGCGATGCGCATCCAGTATGGCGGCAGTGTCAACAACGCCAACATAGCTGAGTTCATAAAACAGCTTGAGATAGATGGTGCGCTGGTAGGAGGCGCCAGCCTCAAGGCAGCGGAATTCCTGGGCATCGTGGAGCAGACCGCCAAGATAAAGAAATAAGGAAGCGTTTGTCGGTAACGCCTTCAGGGCTAGGCGCTAATAGGAATCTTTTTCCCGCGGGCCTTTCGTTGAAGCAATTCTTTTTTAGCAATATCGTGCCTGACGTGGTAGTTACCTTGAACGTGACTCAATGCCTGCTCAACTAATGATTCTGCCTGCTCAATAGAATCGGCAATACCTAGCAAAGCGATAGATCTAGATGTTGTTGTTAGAAGCAGGTCACCTTTTTTCTGCAGTTTAGCATAATAGACCCTAACGCCCAGTGATTCGATTTTCGCCGTATCCAACTTTATAGGTTCACCCCGTACAGGTTCATAACCGTATCTAGGAGGCGTAATATACTTACACACAGTTGCTTTTCTTAGGAAATGGACATCTACACTTTTTAGTATACCCCTCGTTATTGCACGACAGACACTAACGAAGTCATTTTCCAATAATGGTAGCACATTAATAGCTTCTGGATCACCAAACCGGGCATTTATCTCGATGAGCTTAAGACCTTTTTCAGTTATCATGAACTGCCCATATAAAATACCTTGATACAGGATATTTTTATCTCTCAGCGCATAAATAACTTGGCGTATAATCTCAAGCGCTTGATCCTTCTCTTTTTTTGTTACGAAAGGCAATAACCAATCAGATTGTGAGTATGACCCCATGCCTCCAGTATTGGGCCCTAAATCCCCCTCATCTGCTCGCTTGAAGTCTTGCACAAGAGGCATTGGGAGAACTGTCTCGCCATCCACGAAGGTTTGTAAAGTGAATTCTTCACCAATGAGCCGTTCCTCCACAATTAACTCACCAGAAGTACGGAGAACCGTTTCGCCATAATCAATGGCTTCACCCTTAGACTCGAAATGGTCACCCATTATTTTAACGCCTTTGCCAGCGGTGAGCCCAATTGGTTTCAGTGCAAAATCTTGAGAAGATGAAAGAAGGAACTTCCTAAATAAACTAGCATCTGTGAAATACTGATATTCTACTTGACCGGGAATATTATATTCGCGCATAAGGTTACGATTGAATATCTTGGATGTTTCAAGCTGTGCAGCCCGCTTAATTGGGCCTACGGTAGGAATTCCGATGCTATTCAATTCGTCAGGTAACCCTACATCCAGTGGGTCTTCAAGCCCTATAATTGCGAGGTTAATTTTCTGCTTCAGTGCCCAGTTCTTGATAAATTCATTATCCTTCTCATCATTTTTCACAAAATTTCCTGATGATAGCTTTTCAAGTCCAGGATTGCGATTATTCGCAACAACAAATAATTCTACATTTTGGCTTCTACACAGTGCTTCTCCAATAGCGTGCTCGCGCGCTCCCCCTCCCACTAATAAGATTCGGTTTAATGCTTCTTTCGCTGCCATAGGCCTTCGTCTCCTTAATAATCTCTCGTCGAAGTCCTCTGCGGTGAAAGCTCGCCAGTTGATGCCGTCGCACCCAGAAAGCAGAGCGCAGGAATCTCAACGTGCTTCATCGGCGTTGTGACTCAACATTGGGTAATTGTGGTTGAACCCTATGCTGCTGTTCGTATTCACGCAGATGGCGTTCAAGAATATCAGCGACTGTTTTGGAGATTGGGATGCCAGTTTGGTCGTGTATGTTCTGCAGGCGGGCCTTCAGTAGATGATCAATGGAGAGCTGCAACTGAACCTTCATAATAACTCCCAACTCATCCCCTATTGACCAATAGTGAGGATTAAATAGTGATTCATCACTAGTGCCCCTTATTGGCGGCATTCTATCACCCCTTTTGCCGACTGTCAAGCCCCTACATCAAGATATTTATTGAACGTGATACCGCAGATGTAATGAACAAAATACATGTTAAAACTATGTGGACTAGGTGTCAAGCTCGCCATGCATGTGGGCACTGCTCAGTTTGGGTTATTATCATTTTCAAGCAGTAGTTAATCGTTAAGGATATGGGCCGTCAAATGCATGGCCGGATGATTGGGAAACCTACTTCGTTAGAATATTTTAACAGACATTCATCAAGGGGCATCAAACCATTGCTACCCAAAGCTTGACAGGCCACTGTTCGGAGATTTAGAATCCTCAACAGCAAACATTGTGAAGGAGTATGAGTAGTGCCAATACGGTGCCGGGATTGTGGGTGCGAGATGCCATCGAGTCAGCCGATATGTCCCGAGTGCTATAGCTCGGTGACCAAGTCAGAGAGGCGCCGGTCATCTGCCGAAGAAGTTCGCAAAAACGTCATGATCTTCTTTCGCGATTCTGTCTATTCAGAATGGTTCAAAGATCGAGTACTCAAGTATGTGTCAGAACAGGTCGAGTGGGTTTGGTACGCCGAGACATCAAAGGCCCTAAGGGACATTACGCAAAACTCTGCTGGATCATGGGGCTTACTCATTGTCGACAATTACGTTGCTCAACGAGATCAAGAACTCCTTATCCAATTAGTAAGAGAAAATCCCGGAATCGTTGTGGCAATAGAATACGACTCGGGGATTGATTTCCCAGCTAGCGCACCACTGAAGAGTGCCATTATGTTCCGGCGGCCTTCAGATATTGACCCGTGGCTCCTCATTATGCACCAGTTGTTAACAGGGTTAGATAGTTGATGTACTTCAAGCACTTGTGGGTACGTTCGCCTAACCGGTGGCTTATGGGAGACCACAGCCTCTGCAATCCTCCAAACTACAAACCTTCTGCGACATCTGCACGTGCAGAATGAATTGTTTGGTAGCCATAGTAGGCCCAACCGCCGCAGGGAAGAGCAACCTGGCCCTCGAACTCTGCCAGACCTTCAATGGTGAAATAATCAGCGCCGACAGCCGCCAGGTCTACCGCTACATGGACATCGGCACTGCCAAGCCAACCAAAGAGGAGCAGGCTGCAGTCCCTCACCACCTCATCAATGTAGTTAATCCCGACGAGGATTTCAGCCTTGCCACGTATCAAAGCAAAGCACTGGAGTCAGTGCAAGATATTCAGCGAAGAGGAAAGACAGCGTTTCTGGTCGGCGGCAGCGGACTCTACGTATGGGCTCTTCTGGAGGGATGGCGCATACCCTCGGTCCCGCCAGACCCTGATTTTAGAAAGGAACTCGAAGCTACAGCCCGAGCTGGAGGGGGCGAAGCGCTATATGGAAAGCTAAAGGAAATCGACCCGGCTGCGGCAGAGCGCATCGACCCCAGAAACGTACGCAGGGTAATTAGGGCGCTTGAGGTCTGCCAGCAGGGTACCCAATTTTCAGAGCTTCAGGTGAAAAAGCCTTTCGTAGATTCAATCATTATCGGATTAACAATGGACAGGGACGACCTCTATAAGAGGATAGACACTCGAGTGGATAGTATGATGGAGCAAGGCCTGGTTCAGGAAGTTGAAAACCTAGTGGCAAAAAGCTATGGACTCGACCTGCCCTCGATGTCAGGGCTGGGCTACAGGGAAATCGGACTGTATTTGCGGGGCAAGACAGACCTGCCCACCGCTATACAGCAGATAAAGTTCGACACCCACAGCTTCGCCCGTCATCAGTACAACTGGTTCCGTCTCAAAGACAAGCGCATCAACTGGTTCGAGGCAGAAAAAGAGGCAACCAAAGCCGTTTATCGTTTTGTGCGGCAATTTGTGGTAAATTAAAGGCTGGAGGTTATTTATGGCGAAGCTCTCCGAAGAAGTCAAGGCGATGATTAGCGAGATCCGTCCCGGCATAATCGCCACTGCTAGCAAGGACGGTAAACCCAACGTCTCGGCTAAGGGCTCGTTCCGGGTGCTCGACGATGACCACGTCATTTTCGCTGACATCAACTCGCCGCGCACCATCGCCAACTTGAAAGAAAACCCTTTCGTATCCGCGCTGGTGGTACATCCGCGCACCCTCAAAGGCTGCCGCATTTGGGGCAAGGGCGAGATACTCACCACAGGGCCTCTGTTCGACCAACTGAACAAAGAGTTCACCGAAAAAGGCCTAAAGGGCAACCACGTGGTTAAAATAATGGTAGATAAAGTGCAGGAAACACCTTAAGAAGAGGTGCAGGATATCAATCAGTGCTCTCTCTCCCCTGGAGGGAGAGAGTTAGAGTGAGGGGGAAACAAGACTTCATCTACCTCGCTCTTGATGAAAGAGGATAAAGTCATAGAGTAGCTAAATGAATTTTACCAAGCTTCAAGCCACAGGTAATGACTTCGTATTGATAGATAGCCGCAAGATAAAGCAGCGCGACTGGTCGGCGCTGGCTACAGCCATGTGCCATCGCAATTTCGGCGTGGGCGCCGATGGACTTCTTTTGATTCTGCCATCGAAAAAAGCTGACTTCTACATGCGTATGTTCAATCCCGACGGCTCCGAGGCAGAAGCCTGCGGCAATGGGCTGAGGTGCGCTGCAAGGTACGCTACGGAAAACGGATTAGCCAACGGCGCCGATATCAGGATAGAGACCCCAGCCGGTACGAAGATAGCGCGAATCAAGGGTGGCAACAGCATTCAGGTAGCCATGGGCAAACCCGAATTAAAGCCTTCCTTAATTCCTGTGATTGTGAATAGAAAAGGCATCGCCGAGCGTTCGCCTGTGATAGATTACCCGTTTACCATCGGTAGAATGAAGCTAAAAATCACCTGCGTCGCTATGGGCAACCCCCACGCTGTGTGTTTCCTGGAACAGCCGGCCGAGGATTTTCCCCTGGCTGAGGTCGGCCCCATGGTGGAGCACCATCCCATGTTTCCCAACAGGGTGAACTTCGAAATAGTAAATATCATCAGCAGAAAAAAGCTCAGGGCGCGGGTATGGGAGCGTGGGGCAGGAGAGACACTATCCTGCGGTACTGGCGCCTGCGCTACAGCAGTGGCGGCCCGACTTAAAAAGCTTACCGATAACCCGGTCGATATAATATTGCCGGGCGGCACACTAACTGTAGACTGGAATGGAAAAGGAGAGGTGCTGCTCAGCGGACCCGCAGAGATAGTGTTCGAGGGAAAATGGGAGGACTAACAGAGTCGAAAGGGAGGGCAAAATGAGTTTCGTCATAGCTGTCTATGTACCTGAAGGGATCGTAATGTCTTCGGACAGCCGCCAGTCGGTAACTATTGAGGGCAGAAACCCCGAAGGCAATCCCTTCAAGGTCGATACCGTCAACTCCGACGCCGTAATAAAAACATATCTTCTGGAGAAACAGCAAATTGGCGTCTCCAGCTTCGGCCAGGACTTGCTCGGCGGCATACCAACGGCCAGTCACATCAAGAGATTCATCGAAGAAGAGTTAAAAGCTAACGACGATGTAACGACCGTCCCCAAAAAGCTGGTTGAATATCTGCGCAAATCCTTTCCCAATGCTGACGCCGGCTTTCATATTGCCGGCTACAGGAAAGAGGGTAAGGTCAGCGTACCTTACATTTATTCCTGCCATGTTGCCAAAAACGAGGTGGGGCGGAGGAATACCAAGCCCGATGGAACCATCACCCATGGCGCTACCTGGTCAGGCCAGGGCGATATCCTCAGTTCCATCCTTATACCTGTAACCATCAAGGACGAGACAGGCAACGATAAAATCATTCGCTCGCCCGCGCCCGTTATCTGGGACGCCATGTCTCTTCAGGATGCCATAGACTTCTCCATCTACGCCATCCGTACCACCATTGACACCATGCGCTTCCAGGCACGCCCCAAAAACGTCGGCGG
>DAOUMT010000292.1:0-6136 GCA_034409195.1 Dehalococcoidia bacterium | reverse complement strand
CCCCCGTGCCTGGCGATGCCGCCGTACGTATCAACCAATATCTTGCGCCCTGTAAGTCCTGTATCTCCCATTGGTCCGCCGATTACGAAACGCCCGGTGGCGTTGATATAATACTTGGTCTTCTTGTCCAGTAGCTCGCGGGGGATTACGTGCTTTATCACTAGCTCTTGTATATCCCGGTGGATGACCTCGTTGCTGGTTGCCTCGTTGTGCTGGGCCCCGATGACTACTGCCTCTATTCGTTTAGGTACCCCGTAGGCATACTCAACAGTAACTTGAGACTTGCCATCAGGGCGCAGGTAAGGCAGGATCCCCTCTTTTCTTACCTGAGCTAGACGCTGGCAGAGCTTGTGGGCCAGTGTAATTGGCAGCGGCATGAGTTCAGGAGTTTCATTACAGGCAAACCCTATCATCATCCCCTGGTCGCCGGCTCCCAACGTCTCTTTCTCGTTTGAATTGTTCTCTTTCTGCCTAGTCTCCAGGGAATGGTCCACTCCCATTGCAATATCTGGCGATTGCTCTTTAATAGAAACAATCACGCCGCAGGTATCGCAATCGAAGCCATACTTGGCACGGGTGTAGCCTACCCCTCGCACGGTTTCACGAACTATTTGAGGTATCTCCACGTAGCATTTGGTAGTGATTTCTCCCATCACGATTGCCAGACCCGTTGTCGCCATACTCTCGCAGGCTACCCTAGCCATGGGGTCCTGAGCCATAATTGCGTCTAATACCGAATCTGAAATCAGGTCGCAGAGCTTATCCGGATGTCCCTCGGTGACCGATTCCGAGGTTATCAGCATGCATGGCGATTTCATAAATGTAGTTGTCATTGCCCTCTCATCTCCTTTAAGTTCCTGACTCCCAACTCTCCAGATACTTCCGTTGTTCCGGTGTGGGGATGTCGATTTTGATTCCCATAGCCTTTAGTTTGAGCCTGCCCACCTCCTTATCCACTTCATCTGGGACAGGGTAGAACCTGGGCTTGAGCTCTTTACCACTTTTAACCATATACTCGACACAAAGCGCCTGGTTGGCAAAACTCATATCCATGACGCTTGCGGGATGTCCTTCGGCAGCCGCCAGGTTGATTAACCTCCCTTCACCAAGAAGGTAGATATGTTTCTTGTCGGCGAGTGTGTATTGTTCTACAGAGCTCCGTATTTGTTTTTTATCTACTGATAGTTTCTCCAAGGCGGGTATGTTAATCTCCACGTTGAAATGGCCGCTGTTTGCTACGATCGCCCCGTCTTTCATCGCCAGCATGTGTTCGCTGTCGATAATGTGGAGACCTCCGGTGACCGTGATGAAGATATCACCTATCCTGGCTGCTTCGAGCAGGGGCATAACCTGGTAACCATCCATCACAGCTTCCAGAGCACGGATAGGGTCGACTTCACATACAATGACATGGGAGCCGAGCCCCTTCGCCCTAAGGGCAACACCCCGGCCGCACCATCCGTAGCCACAAATCACTACTTTCTTACCTGCCCAGAGAATGTTAGTTGCCCGCGTAATACCGTCGATTGAGCTTTGCCCTGTGCCATAGCGATTATCAAAGAAATGCATTGTCTGGGCGTCGTTCACTGCGATTATGGGGTATTTCAGCCTTTTCTCCTGCTCCAGGCTCCTCAGCCTGATCACACCCGTGGTTGTCTCCTCTGTGCCACCGATAATATTGCCGACAAGCTCTTTGCGCTCCTTGTGAATCGATGCTACGAGGTCAGCGCCATCGTCCATTGTAATATAGGGCTTGTGGTCCAGAGCGGCATTGATATGTTTATAGTAGGTCTTGTTGTCTTCACCTTTGATGGCGAAGACAGGGATGCCATGCTCCACCACCAAATATGCAGCCGCATCGTCCTGAGTTGACAGAGGGTTAGAGGCGCAGAGCGCTAAATTAGCGCCGCCAGCCTTGAGGGTTAAAGCCAGGTTAGCTGTCTCTGTGGTGATATGAAGGCAAGCAGAAATACGAATCCCCTTAAGCGGTTTGCTTTTGGCGAACCTTTTCCCGATCAATTGCAGTACCGGCATTTCGCGGGACGCCCATTGTACCCGGAGCTCTCCTGCCGAGGACAGGGATTCGTCCTTAATATCGCTACTGCCTGCTGTTTTCCGTTTCACTACACTACTCCTTTGATTTTGTTGACATTCTTTGTTATCTTCGACTTGAATTGCCCGGCAACCCAGTCGGGTAAATCCAGAGTGCCCATCAGAACCGGGTTTTGGTGACAATCGCTGCCGCCGGTCATGACCAGATTGTGACTCCTGCAGAACTCGATGTAACGAGCAGTGGTTTTAGCATCGTGTCTGGTATGCCAGCACTCCATGCCGTCTAGATATTTTAACATATATTCTTCGATTACCTTTAACTGTTGCGTCAAATCGCGAGTTATGGTTACAAGAGACGTACCATTGCGGTCGTTGGGATGGGCGAATACCAATATGCCACCAGCATTCCTAATCAACCTCGATGCTTCGGCGAGTGAAAGCGGATACTTGGGCACGTCGCATTTCACCAGATATTTATCAAATGCCTCCTGTTTATCCTTGACGATTCCTTTTTTGACCAGATAGTTCGCTATGTGGGGTCTGCCGAATGCGCCATCTACAGTTGCTTGTATGTTCTCTAGGTCTTTCTCTGTGAATCTCTTAATGCCCTCTTTATCGAACTCAGCATTTAAGTTCTCTAGAATCTTACGGGCTCTGGCTTCCCTGTGTTGTCTCATTAATTGAAGCTTGGTTTTTAACTCCTTATTTTCTATATCGTACTGATAACCGAGGAAATCCAGCGAGTGCGATTTGTGGGATTTGCCCTCGCTGTGAGGATATTCAAATGTAATGTTCAATTCTATACCGGTTATATAAGAAATACCATAGTCACGTGCCAGGGCTATTGCTCTCGCCTGGGTATCTATAGAATCATGGTCGGTTATGGAGAATAATTCGATGTTTCTTCTCTTCGCCTCTCTGAAGACGTCCTCGATTGGCCAATTGCCATCGGAGCCAGTCTTGGTATGTACATGCAAGTCTATTTTCATTTCTGCGTTCTCAGCGCTCTCTGCGGTGAATGGTTCCTTTCATCTCTTTTCGACTCCGATAATATACCAATCTTCTGGCGGATCGTGCTGGGTATCAACTGTCAAATGCATGATGTTAAGGCTGGGGTTCAGCCGCTTCATGTCATCAAGGTCTACTTTCTCGAACTTCTTCTCGTTATTGATATAGGCTTGTTCGGTAAGAGCGTTAGATTCATACTTCTCTTTACTTCGTCTCGAAATCCGTGCTAGGGATACCTCGCGAGGACATTGAGTTTGCCATATAACAAAGGTCCGTTTGTATTTAGCTGCCAGGGCGGCGGCCCGCCTTCGCAAAGATTGTGTAATGAATGTAGCATCGATTATGACGCCCTTCCCTCTCTTGAGAAACTCCTCGGCCTGGCGGAAAGTCTCATTATAGACCAGCATCCGTTTATCCATATTTGAGGCGACCTTCTCGTCAAAAATGTCCTCCCCTTTAAGCACTTCTTTTCTAATCAGGTCGGTGCGCACAATAGTATAGCCCTTTATCTTTGCTATCTCCTCGCTGGTCTCAGTTTTCCATGAGGCAGGAAGCCCGACGGTGATGAGCAAAATGTCAGGCCCGAGATTGACTTTCACGAATTTGGCGAACGGCTCTTTCATTTTAACGCCTCTTTTGCCATATTGTACGGGATTGGGAGTCGCCTATATGAGAGGCGAGAACACGATTTAGTAGATACGTAACAGCGGTGTATAGCCATGTCAAACATCGTCCTCGATATATATTCTCATTGGGGCGTTCCACCAATAGTCACCGATCTGTTCCCAAAGGAATTTCAGAGGGCAATCTGGAGTGCTAAAATCTCTGGGTTTGTTATCTTTGCTCTTCCCAAGTTTTATGTTCTTGAGATGTTGCAACTGAGGAATTATGTAGTCGTCATATGTCATACAGTCAACATTTATAGAGTAACGTTCACTTTTCTTGACATAAGCCTTTTCATTAGTCGCGCATAGAAAGAATGCCTCAGATATTTTGAAAGAGTCATCTTTGTATTTATTCACTATTCTCCACAACCTATGCAAATCCCAATAAATTTGGCCCCTGCGATGAGTTTGATTCGAGTTTGCCGTTATATGTTGTGGTAATTTGAATTCGAATGCAACACCTCTCATACCGTTTGTGCGATAAACTATCAATAAGTCCAAAAACCTGTCCTCACTTTTTTCGCTTCCATCCTTAAAAATATCGTATTCGAAATAGAATGCTGGTTCATCCCCATGATTGTGGTTACGCAACGAGTATTGAAGTTCTAGAGCGAAATGGAAAATGAGTCCCCTTTCACTGTTTAATTTGAACATAGGATCGTTTTTAACTTTTATTGCGAGGTCATGCCATGCCTTTTTAACGAGTTGTTGCATTGATCCCATTACAATTACCTAGGCATCCGTTTTCAGTTGCAATTTGATTACTTGCATACGCTTGCTCGAAACATCTTTCTACCAAGTACTGTCTTTTATTATCACAGCCCAAGCTGTTTCCTGATTAGGTCGCACAGGCTTTCTTTTATCTCGGAGTGGCGAGGCACTGGAGCCACCTTACCATTTTTGAGATTCATGTAGATGTCATGCCTTTTGCCATGGCGTTTCAGGTAGCATCCTGCCTCCACTAATTCCCCGATAAGGTCGCGTCGTTTAACGCCTTTATCTCTATCTCAATCTCTTTACTCTTGGTCACAATTTGAACTGGTCTTTCTCCCTCCTCAACCATCAGGTAATAGGCATCGCGTATATTCTCTTCCAGTTCTCGGAGAGACTTGCCTTGGCTGAACACTCCCGGAACCTCTTTTAGCTTACCTACGTACCACCCTCCATCCTTCCAATACTCCAACGTGAAGCGTCTTACCATGGTCTGCACCTCCTCCACCTGTGAATTCTTGGTTTTGCCTGTCTACGATATATACGATTCGGCCAGCTCGAAGTACCTTCTGGCTCTGTTCAGCGTTTTCGACTTCTGGTCTTCTGAGATATGTGGGTCATCCAACTGGAAACTTTCTACTTTCCCCCGGACATAAGCTCGGTAGCATTTATAAAAGTCAAGCAACTGGAGCAGTTCTTTGTCCCCGGATGCTTTTACATAGGCATCAACGAAGCGTTTCGAGAGTTGGGGACGCCTGTGAAAATCCAAGTCCATGGCCAGGAAGGCGACCTCGTTGGCAACATCCATGTATCTGAATCTATCATTGAACTCGATGCAGTCGAAAATACATAGTCCGTCAATGAAACAGATATGCGCTGCATGCAGGTCTCCGTGGCAGTCCCTTATTCTGCCCTCTTTAACTCTCCTGGCAAATAACGCTGCGTTTTTTTTGAGAAAGGAATGAGTGTAATTCTTTATCTGTTCGTACTGCTCTTTGGTTATTGTTTGGTTGACATAACTACTCACCTGAACAAAGTTCTCCTCGGCGTTTTTCGTCACAGTATCGAGCCCGCCGATACTGGCCTGTTCCTCGCTGATTTCTGCACCGCGGTGAAATTCGGTCAATCTTTTAGCGACCATCTCGACCATTTGGGGTGTTACCTTATCGATCTGCAGCATCCTGTCCATCATGCGCTGATAGGGAAGGGGTCGCATTTTCACTGCGTATTCGACCTTTTTGCCGCTGCCCTCGACAAGAAAGCTCTTTCCTTTCTTGGTTATGGGTATCACACCCAAGTAGATATTGTTGGGGCAGAGACGCCTGTTTAACTCTACTTCCTGATTGCAATAGAAGCGTCTTTTCTCAAGAGTGGTGAAGTCAAGGAAGCCGAAGTCAACAGGCTTTTTTACCTTGTAGACATAATCTCCGGCGAGGAAGACAAAGGATATCTGAGTCTGCACCAACTCGACTTTCTTCGGGTTGTGCGGATATGCTTTGGGGTTCGATAGCGCTTTTACCAGCGCTTCTAGCTCTGGCATTATTGCCTACCCCTCTACCGAAGCTGAATTCGTTCACTTTTATTTAGCGGGCTTCGAGGCTTTTCTTTTCTCTTCCAGCTTCTTGCGCTTATGGCGGTGCTTTAGTTCTGCTACCCTTTTTCTCTTGTTCACATTTCTGCCCAACTTTTGTAAATGAAAA
>DAOUMT010000291.1:0-7507 GCA_034409195.1 Dehalococcoidia bacterium | reverse complement strand
GCCCACGACTAAGGAGCTGCTGAATAAGTCGAAACGGTATCTTTCACCTAAGTGCGGCAGTGAGGCTGTTCTGAGCATAGGCGCCGGAGTGGAGTGGCTGGAGGACCCGAGGTTCGACGGAGTGATTTCAGTAATGCCACACGGCTGCATGCCGGGAGGTATTGTGGCTGCCATATCTGAGAAACTGAGCGCGAGGTATGGCAAGCCCTGGATTAGCCTCACTTATGATGGCTTTCTTGAGACTAACAACCAGGTGAAGATAAGCAACTTCGCTGAGGTCTTAAGGTTCTGCGCCAAAGAGAAGAAGCGGTCAGCGCGCTAAGCTGATAGCGGCTCAATGTAACCCTGAGTTACCCTGAATAGGGATGCCTGCGACAGGAAACTCTGCTCGAATCGATCAAGGTCGGTGGTGGTGATTAGGACCTGCTGGTAGCTGGCAGCAGAATCAAGCAGGTGATGACGCCGCCGGGCATCGAGTTCGGAAAGGACATCATCCAGAAGAACGACAGGGTGTTCTTTAGTGACACTGAGCATTAACTTGGCCTCGGCAAGCTTTAGCGAAAGAGCGACTGTTCTCTGCTGACCGCGAGAGGCGTAAATCCCCGCATCCACCTCGCCGACGAGAAAGCGAAGATCGTCACGGTGTGGCCCCACCAGCGACATCCCCTGGGCTATCTCCTTATCTCGCGCTGCCTGCAAAGCTTTAGTGAATACTCCGGCGGTTTCCTTTGCCTCGGATTCTTCTCTCTGTCTATCTATGCTTCGAAGATAAACCAGGTTCAATTTTCCCTGCCCGCCACTGAGTTCCTCGTGGATGCCCTGAATTAGTTGATTGAGTGCTGCCACCGTATGTTCTCGCTGAACAATGAGATAAGCACCTGTTTCTACCAGTTGCTCATCCCAGAAGGCAAGCTCATCGGGGTTGGCCTTGTTTTCAGAGATGAGGCGCAGAAGCTGGTTGCGTTGCCAAAGAACGCGATTGTATCGCTGTAGATTGCGCAGATATTTATGGTCGATCTGAGAGTTCGTGATGTCAAGGTAGCGGCGGCACAGTGCCGGTTCACCTCCGACCAGGTCTATGTCGTAGACGCTGAATGTTACCACGTTGAGCTGTCCGATGAGGTCAGCAGCGTGGCGGACGACGCCATTTATACGAATGCGTTTCTGAACTGGGGAGGACCTGGTCGTTGGCTGCCACCGGCGGAAAAGGTCGTCTGAACGGGGAGGGTTGGCTGCCCTGGCGCTGAGAGCGATCTCCAGTTTGAGTTCACTCCCAGCCTTGCGGACCACAGATGCCATGCGACATGCCGGGATTTCTTCTTTGAAAGCATCCCAGTTGATTAGCTCTCTGTCGGATAATGTGCGAGGTGACCTGCTGGTTGCCAGGATATAAATCGCCTCGAGGAGGTTACTCTTGCCCTGGGCATTCTCGCCTTGAAAAACCGTTGTATGTGGTGGAAGGTCGAACTCCAGGCTGGCATAGTTACGGAAGTTAGTCAGGCTTAAATGGGTGATAATCAAGGTTTCTTTTCTCGGTGATTTGCTGCATTAACTCTAACCTGAATGAGGGAAAGGTGCAATATCCCCTATCTGATATATAAACGCTGGCTTCATCATGGACGAGTTGAAAAGGGGTCTTTGACATTGTCAAAGGGGCAAAGCACCCAGGCTAGCAGAAATTTGAGCGATTTCCCTCCAGCACTAACGTCCGCCCTTCACTGGCAGATTGTCAATAATTTGAGGGAAGATCGTCTCTACTCTCCCAGATACAAGAGAATATGTAGCGCGGTTCAGCCAATATTGAGGTCACTTGCTTCGGATGATTATTGACATATTCATCCTTCAGACTTCTTAGCCATAATGCTCGCATATAGAGAGCATCCCAGTCCTTTGGCGGCACAAGTTCTTTCTCTTTCTTGTGCAGCATGACGGCATTGGTTGGACATATAGCAACACAATTTCCACAGCCTATACAGCGGTCTAAATTAATCACGGCCACGCTGTCTTCTATTATTAGAGCATCTAGCTGGCATCGTTTAACGCACTCTTCACAACCGGAACATAAAGCGATATCCACTACAGCATAGTGATTGGTTGCGTAAAACTCGACCGGACGAGGAAATTGTCTAAGAGTTGATAGAATACCGCAACAATCTCCACAACAGCAGCAAATAGCTTCCGGATTAAGGTAGTTTGTCGGTTGAAGGACAAACCCTGCCTCCTGAGCCTTATCCAGAATGTTAAAGACTTCCTCTTTGCTGATTCGGCGGCCCATCCCTATATTAATGTAATTCTCAGCTATATCACCAAACAGTAAGCAGGTCTCGCGGATATCGCTTACACGGCAACTCTGACCCCTGATATCTCTATCTTGCCTGCAGATGCAATTGGTCACTGCGAATTCGCCGCTAACATTGTTTATAAGATGTCTTACGCTATCGTAGTCAGCGACGAAACGTTCAGTGGGTATGCTTTTCTCCACTGGGATAGTGCGCAGTTGCGGAATCTTGGTTCTACTTGCCTCAAAGGCAAATGCTTCATTAAAATATTGCCAAAAATCATCCAGGAAATCCTTCGTGAGTCTGTTTACTTGTAACTCATACATTCCTATTGCAAGAAATGCGTTTGAGTAGAGTTTCTCCCCCTTATCACCCCGCTTTAAGATAAGCCCTTTCTTAAACATGCGGTCTAACATCTGTTCCAGTTCCTCAAGAGACATCCCGGTCTTCTTCACACGTTCATATATTCGCTTTGGTGATTCGGGAATCCACGATAGTTGTATTGCCAGTTTGGCCTCCTCGGGGGTAAAAAGTTTTTTGAGAAGGCGTATTTCCACCCCTGATTCTGTTGAAGGGTAGCCAATAGGCAGTGTGTCCAAGTGTTTTTGCAGATCTCGATATACCTTGCTTTGAGTAGCCATCTACCTCTTCCTCCTCAGTTCATCTTTGATATGGAATTCCGATATGATGCGTCTCGCAGTGACTAACCCGCCCTATTATTCCCAGATTTGGTTAAGGCATTGCTTGGTTAAAGCCTGGATGCCTTGCCCTGAAAGACATAAACCAGGCAAATCAACCCCTGTATTTCTTCTCCGCCTTTGCCCCACCTCCGATAGGCACCTCTAGAAGAGGAATTATGTGAACCGTAGCACCTGCGAGCATGATAGGATAGATTCTCGCAGCCATCTTCTCAACACTGTCAGATTCACTGATGGCGACGCCCACCATTGAATTAGGGGGGACGTCGAAGGGGACACACATCATCACATAGCTAGCCTCTGGTCTATTTGCTCGTGGCTCATTGGCCCATACCTTGTCGCTTGCGGCAGCAACCTCCGCCGCTTTATCAACAGGATAGATGTTTATGGACATGAACTTCATTTTCCCTCCTCCCTCCGTCTTTGATATTGTTAAAGGGGCAAAGCACCCAGGCGGGCAAAGTCAAATCAACTGGCAAGACTGTTTTCGCTTTCTTGAATAACCCCGGCAGGTTTTCGGGAGGAGGCATGCGAGTTACACTTTTTTCACATATCCATTCTCCCTGAACCAGTTGATTGCTTTCTCAATGGTAGTTCTGACGGGTGTTTGGGGTAAACCCAACTCATTAACCGCCTTAGAACAATCAAAATACCAGTATTGGCTGTTTGATCTTACCACCGCTGGGGTAACAACAGGCGGTTTCTTGGTGATACTCGAAATGGTTTGGTACACATACGAAAGGGCGAGCACCGCTGTGCGTGGAAACTGTAGTTTCGGAGGTTCGATACCTGCAACTTCACCAATCAGTTTAAAATAATCTCCCTGTGAAATATTCTGATTCCCTAGGAGATATCTTTCTCCCACTTTACCTTTATTCGCTGCTAGGATATGACCTCTAGCAACATCCTCAACATCCACCAAATTCATGCCGCAATCAATGTAGCCTGGCATTCTCTTGTTTAGTACATCGAGTATCATCTGCCCTGAAGGGGTCGGCTTTGCATCTCGGACACCTATAACCATAGAGGGATTTACGATTACCACAGGAAGCCCCCTGTCGCAAAACTTGCGAGCTTCGATTTCTCCCAAGTATTTGGATATGCAATAGTGTTCTCCTGATTTCATGAGATTGAATTTCGAGTTTTCGTTGGCTGGATTATCCTTGCCATGGCAACCTATCGCAGCAATGCTACTTGTATACACTACCTTTTCGACCCCTTGCTCGAGGGCTGCGTTGAGCGCAGTCTTCGTCCCCTCCACATTTATGTCATAGTACTCTTTCGTGTTTTTATTAGGCACCCAGAATGTGTATAAAGCAGCGGTTTGATAGAAAGTATCGCATCCTTTTAAGGCTGCTTTCACAGAGTCGCCATCGCGTATATCACCGTAGACCCTTTCCACGTCTAGGCCGTCTATGTTTCTAGTATCGCTATTTTTTCGTACCAGAACTCTCGTGTCTACTCCGTCCTTGAGCAACTCCCTGACAAGGCTTGAGCCGATGAAACCTGTAGCTCCTGTGACCAGTGCTTTCATGTCGCCCTCCTTTCCTCCAGCCTTCTACTCTGTTTACATTTAGGCAAGTAACGAATTTCCTAAAAAGGATAGGGACTAATACTTATGCAGGGGTGAACGCTGCCACCACTAACCTCCCACTACTCAATCCGGGATCTGAGATGCAAGAGAGGCAAGATGTATATTGCCTCAATCTGTGGGTCTGCTCTCTACGAAGAGCAGAGCAAAAATGAGAAATACATGCTTAATAGTTTCGTACAGGAACCACGCAAACGCCTTATATCACTTCTGCGATAATTTGTCAAATTGCGTTGACACTCGAAGCAGATTGGATTAAGCTATCAGTAAATATTTGAATGGGGGCTGCAACGGCAAACAACCAAGACGAACTCCGCGATAAGATACTAAAGCTCAAAAAAGACCTCAATGCAGTCATCATGGCCCACAACTATCAACGTCTCGAGGTGCAGGATATCGCTGACTTTGTGGGCGACTCCCTGGAGTTGGCGCGCAAGGCCACTCAGCTAGACGTTGAGGTCATAGTTTTTTGTGCGGTGCATTTCATGGCTGAGAGCGCGGCTATTCTCAATCCTGCCCGCACTGTGCTCTTGGCGGAAAACACTGCCGGCTGCCCTATGGCCGATATGATAGATGCGGATGACCTCAAGGAATGGAAGAAACGCTATCCTAAGGCTACCGTGGTCTGTTACGTTAACACGACGGCAGCTGTGAAGGCTGAGAGCGATATCTGCTGTACCTCCGCCAACGCAGTCAAGGTGGTAGAGTCAGTGCCCAACGATGAGATACTGTTTATCCCGGACCAGAACCTGGGACATTATGTTTCCACCAAGACTAAGAAACGGATAATATCTTACCCGGGCTACTGCGTCACACACGCGCGCCTAAATGCTAAACAGGTTATTGCGGCGAAGCAGGCTCATCCCGATGCCAAAGTCGTGGTGCATCCTGAGTGCACTGCCGAGGTCATCGAACTCGCGGATGCTGTGCTCAGCACATCGCAGATGGCGAAATATATAAAAGAAAGCCTGTCGAAGAAGTTCCTCATCGGCACCGAGGAGGGTTTGGTTCACCGCCTGAAAAAGGAGAATCCCGACAAGACATTCTATGTCATTTCCCGAGCTCTGATGTGCCCCAATATGAAGAGGACCACATTGGAGGGGCTTGCCAAGACCATGGAGCTTAAGAGGAACGTAATCGTGATCCCCGAGGATATAAGGCTGAGGGCGAAGAGAGCTCTGGATCGAATGCTGGCAATAGCTTAGAGGTAAAAGTGAAACAGTATGACTACATAATTATTGGCAGCGGGATTGCAGGGCTTTACGATGCCTTGCTGCTTCAGGAGCTGGGTAGTGTACTCATCCTGACCAAAGGCAGCATAGACGAGTGCAATACCAAGCATGCCCAGGGAGGCATTGCCGCTGCAATAAGCAGCCTTGACTCTGCCGACCTTCACTTTAATGACACTATAGCGGCTGGAGCCGGGCTGTGTGATCCGGAGGCGGTGCGCATTCTCACTGAGGAGGCTGCTGACCGTATCGCTGACCTGGTGAAATTCGGGGTTCCCTTCGATACGGTTAACGGTGAGATCGCCTTGACTAAGGAGGCCGCCCATAGCGTACCGCGTATCTTGCACGCCGGCGGGGACGCTACCGGAGAGCGCATCGAGGTCACCTTGAGTAACGCCGCTCGTGCATCGAAGCGGATCACCATCTTTGAGTATTTTCTGGTAACTGAGGTACTGGTTCGAGATGGCAAGGTACAGGGAGTTGCTGCTCTGGATCTGCACTCCGGTTCTGCGGAGGAGTTTGGTTGCCGTTTTCTCATTCTGGCTACCGGTGGCATAGGCCGATTGTTCAAGATAACCACTAACCCTGATATAGCCACTGGTGACGGTGTGGCTCTGGCGTATCGTGCCGGCGCCGAGATTATAGATATGGAGTTCTTTCAGTTCCATCCAACGGCGCTGAGGCTGCCCGGAGTGCCATTGTTTCTAATCTCGGAGGCGGTGAGGGGAGAAGGGGGCATACTGCGCAATATCAAGGGAGAGCGCTTCATGCTCAAATACTCGCCCCAGGGCGACCTGGCTCCCCGAGATATCGTCGCCCGCGGCATAGTAGCTGAGATGAGAGAGACAGGAACTGACCGCGTTTACCTTGACGTCACTCATTTGCCGCCGCGCCTTTTGTCTACTCGCTTTCCCCAGATATATCGGTTTTGCCTGGAGCACGGACTTGATATCACCATTTCTCTGATTCCGGTGGTTCCTGCTGCTCACTACAGCATGGGCGGAGTAAGGACAAATTATTGGGGGGAGACCAATATATCGGGTCTGTTCGCCAGCGGTGAGGTGGCGTCTACCGGAGTTCACGGCGCTAACCGGTTAGCCTCGAACTCACTGCTGGAGGTACTGGTCTTCGGTAAGAGGATTGTGGAACGGACCAGGAGTGGAGAGAACAACGCTGTTACTCTTGCCAAGGCTGATACTTACTCTCTAAAAGAGAGAGAAACTACAACTGTTAACCACCCCCATTTAAGTCTGACCGCTTTACAGACACTGCTCTGGGATAAGGTGGGCATTGTGCGCTCCGGAGAAGGACTTAAGCAGGCGGCTAATACCCTGACTGCATGGGAGAAGGAACTCAAACCGCCTACGGATCGTCCTTCACATGAATTGGCTAATATGGTGCTGGTGGGGCGATTGATGACTGAAGCAGCCTTAATCAGGGAGGAGAGCCGGGGCGCCCATTTCCGTTCCGATTTTCCGAATCCCTCAGATGCCTGGCTCAAACATATCGTATTCAAGAAAATTGTTTAGCTGTTGATGTCATCCTGTTGTATAGGTATATGATTAAACTTTTAAGAGTACCAGCAAAGTATGTTGAGCAAATAGTCCGCATTGCCTTGGCCGAGGATATTGCATCGGGTGATGTAACTACGGAGGCGCTTATCCCATTCAGGCTGGAAGGTAAGGCATCTATCCTGGTCAAGAAAGACGG
>DAOUMT010000290.1:0-1930 GCA_034409195.1 Dehalococcoidia bacterium | reverse complement strand
AATCAACTCCGCAACGTATCGGGCGATGGCTGGTGAGGCGGTCAGGCCAGGTGACTCGATGCCGATGAGAGCGATGAAACCGGGCAGTCCCTTGTCGGCCTCGTCTCTGATGATAAAATCTCTGACTTCCTCTCCCGGCCCCTGGAGCTTGGGCCTGATACCCGCCATCTCGGGTTCCAGGTCTTCACACTCTATAAAGGGCAATATCTTCCTTGCCGAATTATAAAACGAATCTTTATGTCTGCTGTCCACGGCGTAATCAATGCTTTCAACATACTCCGTATTGGGGCCCAGCCGCATCCTGCCTTCCAGGTCAAGCGTAACGTGTACTCCGAGCCCGGTATTTTTGACCTCGGGCACCGGATATATCAATCGCTTGACCAGCTTGCTCTTGCCATTGCCTACGGTAAAGTATTCCCCTTTGCAGTAATGCAATTTATACCTGGCTCTGGCTATGTCTATTCCGGCCAACTCAGCTATCTTATCACACTGAAGCCCAGCGCAGTTGATTACGCTTCGAGTGTGGAACGAAAATTTGTCCCTGTCGTTTTCTTCTACCGTTATCTTGTAGCCATCCGGCAATTTTTCTATACCTACCACATTTTTGCGAAATGCAATCTCCGCCCCGCCTTCATTCGCCCTGGCAGCGAAGAAACCCATCAAAGCGTGAGCGTCGATAATGCCTGTTGATGGAGAAAGTAGCGCTGCTACACCTTCCACATTCGGCTCCAGCTTGTTCAACTCGCGCCTCGAAATTATCTTCAGTCCCTCAGCCCCATTTTCCTGTCCCCTCTCCTTCAGTTCTTCCAATTGCTCGATCTCTTCGTCACTGCTGGCTACTATGAGCTTTCCCAGTCTCCGGTAGCCTATGCCGTGCTTTTGGCAGAGCTCATAAAGCAGGCGGTTGCCCTCAACGCACAGCCTCGCCTTCAGAGAGCCATGCGGGTAATAAATGCCAGAGTGAATAACGCCGCTGTGCCTACTGCTGGTCTCCTGGCCGAAACGCTCGTTTTTCTCCAGCACATAGACTGCTTTATGCCGGCCTGCAACCTGAGCAGCTATGGCCAGGCCGACCACCCCGGCCCCGATGATGGTGATAGTGGATTTAAAATTCATTTCTGAAATGTCTTTCAACCTTTTGTGTTTACCGGAATCCGCCATAAGCGCACTGAACTGGTAGGGGCAATTCATGAATTGCCCCTACTTAATTGCTCAGGTTTGTTTTCCTGATAAACATAAGTATAGCATACATGCTAGGGAGGATATAGTTTGCCGCTCGTCCAGCAAGGAAATCAGGAATTAGGTTGATTTGGAGTTGTTCAGCGGGTTTAATGAGGTGAAAGGATGGCTCGTTAAATCTTAGCCAGCAGAAACTGCGGATATTAGGCCGTTGTCACGCCCAGTTTTTTGAGCAGGGTCTCCACGATAACAGGGTCCCACTGCTTGCCTGCTCCCTTTTTGAGTACCTTGGCTGCCTGGCTGGGGGTTTGAGAGGGGCGGTGGGGTCGCTGACAGGTCAGGGCATCATAAGCATCGGCCACGGCTAGAATGCGTGCACCCAGAGGGATCTGCTCTCCCCTCAACCTTTTAGGGTAGCCGCCGCTGCCATCGTACCATTCGTGATGGCTCTCCACCAGAGGAAGGACATCTTTGAAGTACTCAATATGCTGTATTATCTCTACCGATGCTGTAGGATGCTTGTTTATTTCTCGATATTCAGCGGGCGTTAAATTTCCCTGCTTGCTGAGAATGCTTTCCGGTATCACAATCTTGCCGATATCCTGGAGTAGAGCGGCGAAGTTTATCTGCCTCTTCATATCTTCGGAGCAGCCGATTTCGATAGCGATTTCGTTCGCCAGCAAACCTACCCGGTCGGCGTGACCGCTAGCGTAAGGCTCACGTGCCTCAGCTATTGCAGACAGAGTCCGGG
>DAOUMT010000289.1:0-5699 GCA_034409195.1 Dehalococcoidia bacterium | reverse complement strand
CCCTGAGAATGTGAGTATTCTCAGAGACAGTCCTTCTATGGTGAAAGCCATGGTACGGCTGCTAAAAAAAGCCATTTCTCCCTCCCTTTAGCCCTCTGACATTATCAGAACGGCCCGAATACTCTTTGTCAACCCTTCACTAAACGCTATTTGCCAGTTTATCCTTATTCTTTCATGTCATTGCGAGGCCATCCGCAGGAGGCCGCGGCAATCTCTCGTGCCTTTCCCTTCGACAGGCTCAGGGCAGGCCTTTACTTACGAGTACGAGAGATTGCTTCGCTGCGCTCGCAATGACATATGGACTCTTACGTTTCTCAAAATGGCAAGGAAACAGAATGTAGGGGCAGACCTGCGTGTCTGCCCTAATTAATCATGGTTGAGGGCGTCCTTCCCGAATAGGTAGAACGCCCCTACGTTTGGGCCTTTTTCAGCACCACCAGGATTCTCTGCTCGTCGGGCAGTCGTTTTGTTAAAACTCCGGGCAGGGCACGTTTCAGGAAATCTGCCAGGGGATGAGAATCGAGCAGCTCCACGTCTACAGCTTCTTCCACAGCATCCATGGTTTTCAAGCTTTCAACAATGGCAGCCGGTTTGTGCAGTAAGAGAGAGATTTGGGTGCTGCCTCCGGGAGAGCCGCCTATGGCAAGGACGCGCAAGGCGGGAAGGCGCTGCAGCGATCTCCGCAGTTTCTCGAGTTGGACGAAGTCCACAGGCGGCACTATCACTATCTGTACCTGCTTTTTGAAAGAGGTTTCCGGCTGCCCTGCTTGTTGTCCTTTTAATGACTTAACAATCTCCTGGGCCCTTTGACTGGCCGGGGCGGCAGCTATTCTCTCTGCCTCTTCAATAATCTGCCGGGCTTTCTTCTCAGCTTCGGCAACTATCTTGTCCGGTTTCGACTCGGTATCCGGGGCCGGCTGGCCTGCTCTGGCCTGGGCGGCGGCTGTTTTTTGGGCTTCCTCGATAATCTGGCGTCCTTTTTGCTCGGCTTCAGCGGTTATTTTGCTCGCCTCGGCTTCTGCCTTTTTCCTGGCTTCCTCGATAATCTGACGGGCTTTCTGGTCGGTGTCTGGCTGGTCTACTTTGGCTTGAGATTCAGCTTTCTTTCTGGCTTCCTCGATAATCTGGCGTCCTTTTTGCTCAGCTTCGGCGGTTATTTTGCTCGCCTCGGCTTCTGCCTTTTTCCTGGCGTCCTCGAGAATCTGATGGGCTTTCTGGTCGGTGTCTGGTTGGTCTACTTTAGCTTGAGATTCAGCTTTCTTTCTGGCTTCCTCGATAATCTGGCGTCCTTTTTGCTCGGCTTCAGCGATTATTTTGCTCGCCTCTGCCTCCGCCATTTCCCCAGCTTCTTCGATAATCTGACGCGCCTTCTGGTCTGGGGCCGACCGGCCGGATTTAATTTGAGATTCGGCCTGCTTTCGTGCTTCCTCGATAATCAAACGTCCTTTTTGTTCTACTTCTCTCAGGACCTCACCCGACAAGGCATCGGCCTTCTTTCTGGCTTCCTCTATGATCTGGCGTCCTTTTTGCTCAGCCTCTTTAACTATCCTGCTTGCGTCAGTCTCAGCCCTCTTCCTTATCTCCTCCGCCTTTTTGCCTTCCATTAACATCTCCTTACGAAATCCTGACGTTCTGAGCGCCAGCGTCAACCTCTATGGCGAGAATATAATCCGTTTTGCCTGGCTTGTCTAGGGAGGAGAGTGTATGTTAATCGGTTTTCAACCCCTATACTCCATGTCATCGAAAGGGCTCTGGCAAGCTGAATGATTTTCCTGTCTCCCGTGTGGTAAAAT
Organism: Dehalococcoidia bacterium; assembly: GCA_034409195.1. Classification (GTDB taxonomy): domain Bacteria; phylum Chloroflexota; class Dehalococcoidia; order SZUA-161; family SZUA-161; genus JACWAE01. The sequence continues at coordinate 3,906 of DAOUMT010000289.1, read as the reverse complement.
AAATCAAATAAGTGCTGGTTAGCTAACCTGATTTCGGAATATGTGTCGAACAGATATGGAGTTCACTGGGGAACGCGTTGTGCCGGGCAAAACGCCCCAAACGATTTATGACGAACATATATACAGATATATCTTTGCCTCAGGCCTGGCTGAGAACAAGGTTGTTCTGGATGTGGCGTGCGGCACTGGCTACGGTACACGTCATCTGGCGGAGAAAGGGTCCGGTAAGGTTGTCGGTGTAGATATATCGGCGGAAGCGGTAGATTATGCCCGGGAAAGGTTCGGTAAGGATAATAAAGCAAGCTTCGTCTGCGCTAATGCCACCAGGCTTCCTTTTGGAGACAATGCTTTTGACATGATTGTTTCTTTCGAGACCATAGAACATATCAGGCAGCACGGGAAGTTTCTGGCTGAGTGCCGCCGGGTGCTTAAGGAGAATGGCCTGTTGATTTGCTCAACTCCAAACAGGAGAATCTTTTCTCCAAAGCTGGTAAAGCCTATAAACACTTTTCATGTCAAGGAGTTCTGGCCCGGGGAGTTTCACCATTTGCTGCGCAGATATTTTGCCGATATTACTTTGTATGGGCAATGCGATGTTAAACTCTCGGATAATTCGGTAGACCGGACTGACCATAGTGTGCATGATTTCAATGACAATGAGCTGGTGTCATCAGCCTATATCATTGCCGTAGCGAGGAAACCAAACAAGAGCAGCAGATGATAGCTTTCCCCAAAGTATCGGTAATCACCGTAAACTGGAACAACTTTAACGACACCTCTGAATGCCTGGAGTCCCTCAGAAAGGTAGCCTACCCTAACTTTGAGGTGATAGTGGTTGATAACGGCTCTGCTGGCGATGATGTTAGCCTGCTGAAGCAGAGATTCGGAGATTCTATCAGGTTGGTTGAGAATGGGAAGAACTCCGGATTTGCCGGAGGGTGCAATATAGGGATTAAGGATGCTCTGGACAGAGGGGCTGACTATGTGGTGTTGTTGAACAATGACACAGTGGTTGCCCCGGATTTTCTTCAAAGTCTGGTCGGCATTGCACAGACTGATAAAAGTGTGGGCATAGCCGGCGGTAAGGTCCTTTGCTATGAGCTCCCAGAGCTGATATGGTTCGCCGGAGGTATTATTAACTGCAGGACGGGGAGAACACCCATCAAAGGCAGCGGAGAAGCCGATAAAGGTCAGTTTGACGAAGTAGCGAGGGTCGATTGGATCAGCGGATGTTTCATGTTTGTTTCACGGGATGTCTTACAAACTGCGGGCATGTTTGACGAGAGATTTTTCTTTGGGTGGGAGGATGTCGACCTTTGTGTCCGCGCAGCCAGAAAAGGTTTCAAGGTCCTCTTTGTTCCGGAGTCCAGGATCTGGCATAAGGGTTTTGGGATAAGTAAAAGAGATAGGCTTATGGGGATACCTGTCTACTACGCCACAAGGGGGCAGTTTTTATTTATGGACAAACATTTCTCCAGGCCTCAGCTTGCGATAGCCTGGCTGTATTTTGTAGTTACCTTCCCCAAGTTTGTGTGGGATTACTCACGCATCCTGCATCGGTGGGAGGTGCCTTTATATATTCTCTGGGGAATCGGCGGTTACCTGCGTATAAAATTCCGGGGATACGCGAAAATATAGTTAGATTGGCAGAAGAAATTAAGGGGGCGTCCTTCCCGAAGGGGAAGGACGCCCCGCTATGATGAAATGACTTGCAACTCTCCTACTGGATTGACTCTGCCACTATCTCTGAGAGGTCCATGGCTTTGAGCCTGTCCTCTGCCTCAAGGGCCTTAATTGCGTCTTCAAACATCTGCAGGCAGTAAGGGCAAGCTGAAGCTAATATCTCAGCCTTAGTGTTGAGAGCTTCCTCGGTGCGCATCTGATTGATTCTTCTCCCGATTTGCTCTTCCATCCACATCCTGCCGCCGCCTGCGCCACAGCAGAAGCTTTTGCTCTTACGATGTTGCATTTCCAATGGGCTCACTCCGGTGACAAAGCGTAGGACATCTCGCGGTGCCAGGTATATATCATTGTACCTGCCCAGATAGCAGGAATCGTGATATGTGGCCTTCTTCTCCAATTTCTGGGCAATGGTAAGTTTGCCTTGTTTTAACAATTCAGCGATAAACTCCGTGTGATGCCTAACCTCAAACTTGCCGCCGAATTGGGGGTATTCGTTCTTGATTGTGTTGTAGCAGTGAGGACATGAGGTAACGATTTTCTTTATCCCGTAGCTGTTGAGAATTTCTACATTTTGCTGTGCCAGTGTCTGGTACAGATATTCATTGCCTATCCTGCGGGCCGGTTCGCCACAGCAGGTCTCTTCATTGCCCAGTATACCGAAATTGACTCCCGCAGCCTTCAATATTTTCCCTACAGAGGTTGCCACTTTCATGTTCCGTTCTTCAAGGGCCCCAGTGCAGCCAACCCAGTATAGTATGTCTACGTCTTTATTCTCCGATAGCGGCTTAATTCCAAGGCCGTCAGCCCAGTCGGTTCTGGTGGCCATAGTGCCTCGCCAGGGATGCCCCCTCTGCTCCATGCTTCTCAGGGCTCCCATGGCAGTCTCGGGGAATTGAGTTTGCTCCAGCACCAGGTTGCGCCGCATATCTATTATCTTACTCATAGGCTCAATGAATACGGGGCATTGCTCGAGGCAGGCCCGGCAAGTAGTACATGCCCAGATTACGTCCTCAGTTATAATGTCGCCGATCATCTTGCGCTCGGCGGTTTCACCGGGGGTCTCGCATACAGCCGTGCTGTTGGCCTGCCCCGGATTGTCGGCGCTGGCGGGGGCCACGGCTGCTGCTTTGGCTTTAAGGAGAAGCGGCGCTCTTTCGACAAAGAGTGCTTTTAAGTCCTGAATTACCTTCTTTGGCGAGAGGGGCTTGCCGCTGAGATGAGCAGGACAGTTGTCCTGACAGCGACCGCAGCGGGTGCAGGAGTCAAAATCAAGCATATCTTTCCAGGTGAAGTCCTCGATTTTGGAGGCGCCGAATGTCTCGGTGTTCTCCAGGTCGATTGTTCTCAGAGCGCCCTTAGGTGTGAGCGACCTGTAGAATGCATTGATAGGAGCGACAATGATATGTGTCAGCCTTTGGAAAGCCAGTGAAATGTAAGTAATTATCCCGATGACCAGCACTGCATGGAACCACCACATGCCTTTATACCAGCCAATCAAATGGGACCCGCCCGCGAAGGCTTTGGAGAAGGCGAAACCCAGGAACCTCCATTCATCCCATTGCGGCGGGTAATTGGTTACCCGGATACGAAGCCCTTCCAGTATGAAGCCGGTGAGCACGATGACGAAGATAAAAGACAACGCCGCAGCATCGTCGAATATATTGTCCAGTCTCGAAGGTTTCTGGATATATCTACGGACAAAAGCTATGATCACGCCTATAAGTAGCATTACACCGCCGAGATTGGTGAGGAAAGAAATAGCCAGATAGGTATTACCCTGCAAAAAGTCTGCGCCCAGCGGTGTCGTGATGTAGTGGTTGATTACGTCCAATGCGGTCGCCAGGAGAAGAAGCAGGGAACCCCAGAACAGAAGAGCGTGCATTGAACCCGGGTAGAAGTCACGGATTATTCTCCTGTGGACGAAGCCGTCAACAAAACCAGTATAAACAAAAGTCTTTAATCGCTTCCTCAGGCTGGTAGGTGAACCGTCTTTCTTTCCCACTCTCCAGAGGCGATAGCGGTGATAAAGCGCATAGATGAAGGCTGCCAGAGAGACGGCAGCCAAAATGTAGATTACCCAACCATATTGTATATCGAAGAATATCTGCCGGTGCGGCAATTCGGATGCAATATCAGGCACTATACCTCCTTCTGCTCGCTGAATGAATTTTATCACATCTCACCCACTTTTCAAACTGCAAAGCGCTTGACAATGACAGCAGC
>DAOUMT010000288.1:0-2235 GCA_034409195.1 Dehalococcoidia bacterium | reverse complement strand
GCCGGAGACAGGTCTGCTGAAAGCTTTGCAGGGCAAGGTGAAAGAGCTCTATTCTGTGGGTGATTGTGAGAATCCAGCCAAGATAATAAACGCGATATGGGGTGCGTTCGATATCGCGCGTGCACTCTAAGAATCGATTTTGCCTTGCAAATAGTAATAGACATACTAAAGAGTGATTTCTCTCGTTTGGATTCTGTCCTCACAAAATGGGACTTCACCCTTCGACAAGCTCAGGGCGAACGGCGAGTACTTCTATTTTCGGAGGAATTCAAAGATTCTTCAACCTGTGTTGGCCGGTATATCCTGGTCCTTTGTCCAGGCAATAACTTCATCAGCGCTGGAGAATTCGGCGAGCCTGGTAATGCTCGCCAGTGTCGGGGGAGCCAGGAAAAAATCCGGGCCCTGCTTCTTTAGCGCCTTCCTGGGGGAAATCCACACGTGCTCGGTAGTCTCTAGCGCATCGCAGAGAACCTCCTGATTTGAGGGAGCAACGGATACGAAAAAACGGGCATCAAACCGAATAGGAGAGATCTCCGGAGTAATCCAGTGGGCGAAATAGAAGAGGTTTTCAGCAGCGAGCTTTAGCCTCTCCCCCTCGATGATTGTGGCGAAAGAGAAGGGGTCTTTTCTTACCTGCGCGCGGTACCGGGTGAATCTTTCTTTTTCCTCTTCGCTGAGGGCTATAACGTTGGCAGTTTCCCGATAAGCCAGAAGAATCCCTGCTTCCTCGAACGTCTCACGGATAGCGGCGACAAAGAACCCCAGAGCCTTTTCGGGGGGAGAACTGTCAGGGATAGCATCTCGGGCCTGCCGGAAACTGAGTCCGTGACAAATTTCCCCGGCCTGCGGGGTATAGTCGGCTGTTTCTACTCTCCCGCCCGGAAAAACATAGAAACCGGGCATAAAGGCACTCCTAGAGTGTCTCCGCACCAGCAGAATCTCGATTCCGGTCCTGGCTCGATCGACATCACGCATGAGAATTAAGGTCGCCGCATCCCGTGGTATTGCTACCATAAGAGCTCCTTGCTACTGACAAATCTAACCTTAATGTTAACATCTTACCGCTACAAATCTCAAACCCTTGGGGATTTTAGTGCCTTCATTTCAGTGTCATGATATAGTTCACTAGGTCATTCAAATCACCTGCAGACATTTGCCATCGCGGCATGAATTGATTGAGCTGGTCGCCAGCAGGGTCGATCCCTTGGGTAATAGCCTGTTTCAATGTATCCTCAGTATAGGGCGGATGGTCTTGACCCTGCATTGTCAATACCGTCCAGGTTATATTGGGGACATCGAAGCGCTGCATCATCATATAGACCGTGCCGCCTTGGCCTTCAGGGCCATGGCAGTTGACACAGGAAATGTTGTACATCATCATGGTAAAACCTTGCGGGATAATAGGCTGACCCGACGAGCTTGTGGCTGTGAAATAAATCCTCTGCCCGTTTGATGTGAAAGAGCCCCCGCCGGGAACGGTTGTACCGGGCGGGTAGCTGGGGGCGTGACTGCAGCCGAGGAACGCTACCAGGAGTACAGCGAGTGCGATCGGAGCTAGTATCTTATAGTTGAGCCATCTATTCATTTTGCGTCCTCCCGTTATTCAGAGATTCTAGGGCAATCTCGTCTTGAGGCAGCTCCGTTTACTTTTCTATCCTCAGGAATCTGGCGTTGATGGCTACTATTATTGTGCTGAGAGCCATCAGCGCCGCTCCCACTGCCGGATTTAGAACTACGCCAACGCTGTAAGCAGCGCCAGCGGCTAAGGGAATGGCGAAGGTATTGTAACCGGTGGCCCAGGCAAGATTCTGCAGCATCTTCCCGTATGTAGCTCGCGAGAGTTTGATTATGGATACTACGTCCAGAGGATTGCTGCGCACCAGAACGACGTCCGCCGTGGCCACGGCAACGTCGGTGCCGGCGCCGATGGCAATTCCTACGTCTGCCTGTGCCAGGGCCGGGGCATCATTCACACCGTCACCGGTCATAGCCACCTTAAGACCCCGGGACTGTACCTCTTTTACCTTCTCTGCCTTCTTATCCGGAAGGACCTCAGCAAAGTATTCATCGAGTCCGATTTCATCAGCCACCCACTTGGCTACCTGTTTGTTGTCACCTGTTATCATCATGCAGCGTATGCCCATCTCCTTCAGTTTCGATATAGCTTCTCTAGACTCGGGCCGGATAATATCAGCGAGAGCGACAGCTCCCATTAGCTCTTGGTCAACCATGACG
>DAOUMT010000287.1:0-5127 GCA_034409195.1 Dehalococcoidia bacterium | reverse complement strand
CTCCAGGATATATTCTTCTCCCTCGAATACCTTTTTTTCTTTACCCTCCTCCACAACCGTCCCGACACCAGTACGAACATATACGCCGCCTGCCCCTGCTCCGGCAGCCCATAGCCTCACCGCCAGGTTGCCATGTGGCATTTCTTCTACCATCACTTTGCCTGCATCCCACTCTTTTTTTATACAGTCAACTCATGGCGCAAAGGGGAAACTACTGATAACCTTTCGTACAATGCCTTGTTCCACAAGCACACCACCATCCATGTACCAGCTTTTTGAGGCCTTTTCCTCCCCGAATAATGAACTCAAAAACTCCCTAATTTTCACGCCCAAGCCACCGAAGAAAGTGACGATGGTGATGTCTTTGGGAGCTTTTCTAGCCACGGCCTGGATAAGGTTCTGGGGCGTCATCACTGCACCGGCAAAATTACTGATCCCGACGACAGCGCCATCGGGTATATCCGCTACCGCCTCGTCAAAGCTAGCCATAGCTTTATTTACTGGCACTTGGTACCTCCCATATCTACTCCCTATCTACTTGAATCGCTTCGTATTTGCTCTGGCTTTCCTGGCCCCATTTTTGAGTGAGTTCATAGGTCAGATCCTTAAACTCCTTTTCTGTCTCGAGCGGCCTTCCCAGCCATTCTCTGTAGAAAGCGTCTATGTCTGGCAGAAAATCGAAAACGGCAGGATATCCAACGGGCAGGGTTTCGACCTCTAGCTGGGTGCCACAGCCAGGGCAATAGTACTCTCTGACCTCGCAAAACTTCGGGTCGGGCTTGCGCGGGCCGAAGAAAACTTCGTCCAGTTTCTCCTCGGTATCCCTCACATAGATGAAAGCTCTTAATTTCCAGTTTTCCCTGTAATCACCATATTCATATCCGCAGTCACACTTGATGATTCTATCTTCTCCTTTTTCCACGATATACAAGTGTTCGGTTAGAGGCAGTAGAATCTTATTTTTCCAGGGTACTCTCTCCTGCAATATCTCTAAATATTTATCAAATCTGTCATCATCCTTGGGACCGCTTATGATTGCCCTTACTCTCGTCCAGGGAAGGTTACCATCGATAAGGTCTTTTAGCTCTTCCTTGTTATGTGCCATGTTTACTCACCTCCCAATGCAAAGTCTTGCGGCAAACTCCAAAACTTGCGAAATTCCTCGGCAAATCTGGGGCCTTTTTCCATGGAGTTGTGATACATCTCTAATAGAAGTGGTTCCATCTCATTTTTCACTATTCTGTCTCTGGTCTTTTGCCACCAGTCTTTGAAAGGAACTCCTCTTTGCAGACGCTCTGTTCTTCTCGCTTGACGCAATTCCTTCGTCCTTTGCTCGTCTATCATCCATTCCCCTTCATTCTCATTGTAACGGGCCTGGGCACAGTATATGTTCTTGCAAGCTTCCTCTGTGGTAAATCCAAGATCGAGATCGGATTTAATGAGGCTCGTCTCCCTCTCTATGGGATCGCCGTACCCCCCGTTGTTGCTATGAAGACAATCCTGAATCAAATCACCGTCCTTCAACACCTCATCGCTACACCACCACGCCTTTACAAGAGTGGTGTCACCCTTCACCAGCTTCTTGATATCTGGATTTCTAGGGTCACCTTCATTTTGGGGCAAAGGCAATCTTCGCTCGATTAACTCGTTAGTATTCGCGTTCCTGACGACGTAAGCGTAGAATACGTTCCCTGGATATCCCCCAAAAATCCCTCTATTTTGAAGTATTTTGTTTACAGTATGTGTTGTCATTGTTTCAGCGATAGTCCACTGTGACTTATGGATCATCTGAGTTGAGCATAAGTTAAACCCACCCCGGTACTTTCCAAATCCTCCCGAATCCGGCATGATTCTCGACCCAATATAGAGCGCTGACAGGCCAAGTTCCCACACTTCTATGTTCCCGCTATCAGTTTCTGGGTTAAACATAGTGAGGTCTACCCCGTCAGCGATGCCACGAGCCCCGGAACCTAGCCCTCCCATCTGGCGCGGCTCGCCACCTGGTGCGAACTCCCCCAGCATCTGTATGCGCGGGTCCCCATTCTGAAGACGCCCGTTCGTAACCAGGCTGACCTGACTTACACCGAGAATGATCTCTTCTCTGAATCCGCGGGCATAGTAAGCCCTACTTAGAGAATCAAGAAAGTTTGCATAAAAGATGAGCACAGGCGCCCATAGATACGCAGTGGGAAGATACATTGTGGAGGGATTCATAATACTGTCGTAGGGGCATTTTATCTCGCAGGGCATAAGCGTACCATGATTTGCCTTACCATCATAAGACATTGTCATAGACAGGGTAATAGAAAGCCCGCCATACATCCCTGTCGGCGTGGTGTTGAGACTATGCCATCCCCAATCCCCAGCCCCTTCAAAATCTATCACAATTTCACCGCTGGGCTTGATCTCGATATCTGCGGGGATAAGTTTGATTGCGTCTTTTCTAGCGTAGGCTGGCACTGGCTTATCTTTCAGGTAAATCTCTAGATACATTGGACTTCGAAATCTACCAGGGACTGTTCTTTGCCTCACCCGATAGAGTTGGGTTCTCCTTGAGTCCTCTATTAGTTCCCTGGTGGCCTGCTCATAATACTTCAGACCAAACTCGTCTATCAGCCGTTTTATCTCCTCACGAACCTTTATGTTTGCTGCCAGCGCTCCTTTCCTGTCCAGTATAAACATGTTAGGATAGCGAAGTGTGCGTTCCATTCTGGTCAGAAAATCTTTTCTCAGTTTATCATTTGTTCCTGTTTTCTCAGCACAGATAAAGATTCCGTCGGTAAATCTCTCAACATTACAAGTGGGCATAGGAGAGCAACTCACTGACCCAATGTCTATTTCCATAATTACTGTTACCACCCACCCCACAAGCTCTTCTCCATAGAAAATAGGGCTAATGTCATATACATCGGCAGGATGCATTCCAGCTATCGTGTTATCATTGCATGTGAAAAGGTCTCCCTCCTTGATACCTGGGTCTTCCTCGTAACCGTTCCTTATCATCCATTGAATTACTTCACCCATAGGCACTATGTGAACCTGAATGCCTGTGGAGGTAGCTATGCAGTGACCCTCAGGGGTATAAAGTGCAATACAGAGCTCTTGGACCTCTCGTACGATAGGCGACGCGGCGATCATTCTAGTGGTCTCCCTTCCTGCAATCAGAGCAGAGAGTAGCCTGGAATGTAACAGCTCATACTTTATCGGGTCCCCCTCCTTTTGTTTAAGCTCGGTGATACCCGTATAGCATCCTGTTTTCTTGGTCAGCCTTGCTGTCTCTTCCAGCATCTGTTTTAGCGTCTTGCCATTCTTACCTATGCCCTTTTTAACCTCAACCACTTTTAACCTCCTGTCATCCAGACCACCCGGTATTCGTCCATCCTTATCTTTCTCCCAGCAGGTACCAAGAGCGTCGTAGCCGGGGCTTCCACTACGGCAGGGCCCTCGATTTCATTGCCAGGTTTAAGTAAATCCATCTCGTAAAGCTTGGCCGTTACCCACTTCCCCTTCTGGTATACACCTCTGTCGCCTTTAAAAGCTTCTTTGGATGGCTTCTTGCCCTCAAGAGGATATTTTCGTAACACTGGTTTGATTTTAGGCACCGTGGCGATGAGGCCCACCTCATAGATTGTGTAACCCCATTCCGGATGCTTCGCCCCGGCTGTGTAAACCTCGGTATAAAGATCTTCGAAGGCCTGGATAAGCTTATCCATCTCCTCTGCGGTATTAATCCTGTTAACAGGAGAGGGCACCTCGAGATCCTCCATCTGCTGACCATATCTCATGTAAGCCACGTGCTTAAAGCTAACATCCTGCTCGCGAAAGCCCTCTTGCATCAGGTCTCTAATAGCTGTTTTCTCAAGGTCTTCCCAGCCAGAATTAAGTATTCCACCTATGATCACCTTAAAGACCTCCTCAGCGCCATATGGTATCGCCGCCAGAGTCGATTTCTGATAGCGATGGACATAGTCTATCGAAGCACAGCCAAAGGAGGAGAAAGCAGCGGCAAAGGGGACCGTCATTACCCCCTTAAGAGGCAATCCCTCAGTATAGCCAGCAGCATACATAGGGCCTGCTCCTCCATAGGCCAGTAGATAGTAGTCTGCTGGGGAGAAACCCCTTACTGCAAGCACCGTTCTAATATGTTCCTTCATGTTGGAACAGATCAGGTTATATACCCCTTCGGCGAAGTTGTAGACATCGACACGCATAGGGTCAGCACATTTTTCTTTAATCGCCTTATAGGCTTTATCCTTATTTAATTTCAGTTTACCGCCAAGGTAGTAGTCTGGATTAAGGATGCCACAAATAAGGGCACAATCCATTACAGTGGGTGTATCGTTCCCCATGTCATAACAAACGGGCCCCGGATCAGCCCCGGCGCTTTCAGGGCCTATATGAAGCCTCTTCATGGGATCAACCCTCAGGTACATCCCAGTCCCGGCGCCGATGGAGTCCATAAGCACGGTGGGGATGTTAAATATATGATGAGCTAGCTCTACTTCTCGCAGGACGACGAGCTGATGCCCCATAACAAGGCCGACATCGAAACTCGTCCCCCCCATATCAGTACCTACTATATTCGGCAGATCCAACGTTCTCGATAAGTATTGCACACCGATAACCCCTCCTATAGGTCCCGAGAAGGCTGCTTCATGGAGCCGGGGATAAGTGATGTTAGCCACACTGCCAGAAGCCATTACTATCTGCAACGGATATTTATATCCATGCTCTTTGAGTTTCCTCTCTATCTCGACTAATTGTTGTCTTCCTGGCTCGGCAGCATATGCCTGGAGTAGCGTGCTGTTTAACCGTGAAACCTCCCTCATAATGGGTGTGATCTCGCTGGACAAATAGATGGGAACCTTAATCCCTTTCCTCGCCATGACTTCTTCGGCTATCTCAGCCACTCTTTTCTCATGAAAGGGATTTATATATGAATAATAGAAACAGACAACAATAGACTCAACGCCTTTTTCTAAGAGCTCATCTATAGCCTTTCTGGCTTCATCCTCATATAAGGGAATTATCGCCTCTCCCAAGAAGTTAGTTCTTTCGGTAACTCCGCGCACAAGCTTCCTTGGCACAAGAGGGGGCATATTGTGGTAGTGCCCCACCTTGTGCAGC
>DAOUMT010000286.1:0-4090 GCA_034409195.1 Dehalococcoidia bacterium | reverse complement strand
GGGTGTTTAGAAACACAATTACCATTCCGTGCTTGACACGGAATCCAGAAAACCCAGCTTCAAAATTACGGTGAAGGTATCTGGATACCGACTTTCGTCGGTATGGTAGACTCATTGCTAAACGACCTCTTCTCTCATGTCATTGCGAGGTCTTCCCAAGGAGGCCGCGGCAATCTCCCGTGCTCCTCCGTAACAACGGGTGCGAGGGATTGCTTCGCTACGCTCGCAATGACACATTTACTGTCAATCCCCTTCTCTCATGTCTTTGCGAGGCCATCCGAAGGAGGGTTTCCCTATGTCATTGCGAGGCCATCCGAAGAAGGCCGCGGCAATCTCAACGTGCCCCTTCGTTACAACGGGTGCGAGGGATTGCTTCGCTGCGCTCGCAATGACATATCGGAGGTGTCTTTGCGAGGCCATCCGAAGGAACCCTCCCCCTTTTTAAACCTGTTCCTGACAGGTTCAGGAAGGGGGATACAGGAGGATTAGGCGCCCCGCCGATTATCTTTGTGTGGGCAGGTTAGAAACCTGCCCTACTCATGTCTGACGTAGGGGCAGACCCACGTGTCTGCCCACCAACGTGCCATTCTACTCGTAGACCTTCTCCTCCACCTCATCGGCGCTGATTGCATCTATTTCCACGTTCCGGCTCTCGGCGCCAGAGGTTAACATCTGCCGGTAGTATTCATGCTGGATTATCAGGTTCATCACCTCGTTCGTTCCTGTCCAGATCATGGCCAGCCTGGCATCGCGCAGCATGCGCTCGATGGGATATACGTTGGTATAACCGATGCCGCCCATAATCTGCATAGCATCGTTCACTATTTGCCAGGTAACCTCTGTGGAGAACTTCTTCGCCTCGGATACCAGACGCCGGGCCAGCCTGCTGTCGGTGCCCTGGTCAACGGTAATCGCTGCTGAATGCACCAGAGAGCTTGCAGCATCCAGCCTGGTGATGCTGTCGGCTACCTTGAAGCTGACAGCCTGGAAATCTCTGATGCGGGTGCCGAAGGCTTTCCTTTTATCACTGTAGCGGGCAGCGATCTCGATGGCACTGCGCGCCATGCCCAGTATGCCTGCGGCGGTGGTCATCCTCTCCGGAATCATCATTCGATAGAATATCTCTCCGCCCTGCCCTTCCTTACCTATAATATTATCGGCAGGGACTTTGACATCGCGGAATAGAATCCTGCCCGCCCCTCCTCCCCGCGTTCCCATCAGACCATACAGGTGTTTTACTTCCACCCCCCTGTCTTTTTCCACCACAAACAGGCTGAGAGATTCGCGGCTGGGCGCGTTGGGATCGGTCTTGGCGTATACCAGAAAGTAGTCTGCTCCCTCGGCACCTACGATAAAGCGCTTCTGCCCGGTGAGGAAGTAGTGTTTTCCTTTCTTCTGGGCAACAGTGGTAGCACCGAAGAAGTCGGAGCCGCCGCGCGGCTCGGTAAGCGCCTCGGCACAGCACAGCTTCGCTTCGATAGTGGGCTGGAGGTATCTCCGCTTCTGTTCCTCGCTGCCGAACAAATTGAACGCCTCACCGCAGATACTTACCAGCGAGTAGAGGCAGCCCAGAGAAAGGGGCAACGACCCGATCTCCTCGAGGGCAATAACCTCGTCTTCCCACTTCATGCCCCTGCCGCCGTACTCGCCGGGGAAACGCAGCCCCAACAGCTTCTTTCTGGCAGCCCCCTCGAGAAATTGCCTGGGATACCTCACTTTATCAGCGTCCATATCAAGTATTAACTGCCGGGGTATAGATTTGGCAAACTCTCTCGCTTCGTTGCGCAGCTTTTTTTGCGTTGGACCCAGCGTCGCTTCGATCATGGTGCTCTCGCCTCCGTCTTCACAGTCGAATAAAGGTGAGTTGAGGATAGCCCATTTCTCACTGCGCTGTCAACAGTAAGAGGGGAGGTCGTTTAGCAATGAGTCTACCATACCGACGAAAGTCGGTATCTAGATACCTTCACCGTAATTTGAAGCTGGGTTTCCTGGATTCCGTGTCAAGCACGGAATGGTAATTGTGTTTCAAAACACCCTCAGGGGGCAATCTTCTATGGCGATTATCATCTCCACCATGAAAAATGAAAATATAATATCCCATAAAAAGGTAATATTCCCGTTCGTGGTGAGCTAGTCGAACCATGAACGGGACAGATAAAACCGTTCACCCTTCGACAGGTTCAGGACGAACGGTAAAAAGGGCTATTCTCAGAGCAACTGCCAAGAGCAAGCCTACTTTGCCGGGCACTTCTCTATGTCTTCAGCGGGGTGTAAAACCTGCCGGTGCTCAACACCCGAAGACCGTTCCTTCATCACCCATTCATACTTCCTGCTGACAAACGAATTAAGGCCTCGATTCAGCGAGTAAGCGATAGCGGCCACGCCTAGGCTTTTTGTTTGAATGAAAGTGTTCCAAGCTCTCCTGAGGGAAGTCGTCCTTGACGTGAGGTTCTTGTAGATTTGGTAAACGCCTTCTTCCAATTCATCAGGGGTCATGTGTTTGGGCATGAAAACCGCCTGAGTGGTGTCGTAGTAGCTCCAATCCCGGGGATAGTTTGTGCGCAGTAATCTTCCTTCGGCTCTCATCTTATCGTAGAGCCTTGTTCCCGGAAGAGGAGTCAATATAGTTATTGTAGCCGAGTCTATCTGTGAGTTTAGAATGAACTCCGTCGTCCTTTGAAATACGTCCTTCTTATCCCCGTCGCTGCCGCAAATAAATGCCCCGTGCACTCCTATCCCGTAGCTATGTATTCGCTTTACGGTCTCTTTGAATCTCGATACGCCGAACTTCAAATTCCTGGCTTTCTGCATGTGCTGCAGTGATTCTTCGCTTGACGATTCAAAACCGATGAACACGCCCAGACAGCCGGATTCTTTGGCCCAGCTCAGAACTTCGGGGTTGTTTCCAAAATCTATTCCCACCTGAGAGACCCAATGCTTGTTCAGTCCCCTGTCTACCATTCCCCGGAATAGTTGGATCGCCCTTTCCTCGGCCTTTCTACCATAGCTCAGGATGTTATCATCCGAGAAGAAGAACTCCCTGCGCTCCAGGCCTTCTATCTCATCCAGCACCTCTCCGACAGGCCTTTGCCTGTAAGTTCGACCATTAAAGGCTGTCACAGAGCAAAACTCGCAGTCCATAGGGCAGCCTCTGGAAGTCTGCACTGAACCTGCAATTCGATATCTGTGACTATAGAGGTCGTTCCTGGGCCTGGGCAGATTCTCCAGGGAGACACGCTCTCCCCGGTAGAACGATTGCAGTCGATTGTTCTCGAAATCGCGAAGTAGGCCTTTCCAGACAGATTCGGCCTCGCCTATGACAACAGAGTCTACGAATCGTATCGCTTCATCGGGCAAGAACGAGGCATGGATACCGCCCATAACCGTCTTTATGCCTCTCTGCCGGTACTGACCGGATATCTGGTAAGCTCTGTGAGCATTGCTGGTCATGGCAGTCAGACCCACCAGGTCTGCGTCTTCAAAAGTCATAGGCCCAACATTCTCATCAATTATTCGTATATCCCAATCAGAAGGAGTTAGCGCTGCCAGATAGGCCAGGCCCGGAGGTGGAAAGGTAAAGAAGAGACCGACGCTCGCTGCGTTGAGTTTGTCTTCGTTGCCAGGATTGACCAACAACAGTTTCTTGCCCATCACTCACCTCCCTAACCTCAATTGCCGGTCAAGCCAGTTATGAAAATTCGAGAAATGCTACTATATTAAAGTGTTTCTGGTAACTGAACTAACTAACAGCTAATAAGGTCTGCTTCTGTGCGGGAGCAGAGCATAAATGAGGACACGAACCAGCTATCGTGCAATAGTGAGGTTCGTGCTGAGGATTGATTTATACCACTAAATCTTTGGGATGTCAACGATTTGGCTTCATCGGTAGTATCCGGCGTTGTTGGGCTGGACTTTGATGTGCCCGGGAGCCACCAAACGTACAAACATTTTCAAAAATGTACTTGTCCCTATCTTGACACGAGAGAGATTTTGTGCTAGCCTGCTTCGCAAGAACAAAAAGGAAAGGAGAGAGGGATGCAAGCGTATTGTATGAAATGCCGCGCCAAGAGAGAAATGAAGAATCCGACGG
>DAOUMT010000285.1:0-2256 GCA_034409195.1 Dehalococcoidia bacterium | reverse complement strand
GTGTAGCCGTTCTTTATCCAGCCGCGCGCATCCTCAAGGGTCTGCGCATTTTTGCTTCCCAGTTTAGCTATCAGTTGGGCGTCAGTGTATGTCCACTGGTTGGGTATCTGACCCTGGACTATCTGCTGTATTGAACTGGTAACCCTGGCGTCCACATTGAACATATTTTTAAATTCCTGATAGGTCAGGTCGGCGGGACGGCACGGCGGTAGACTTCCTGTCGACAAGGCCTGAACAGCCTGGTTGAATTGAGTTGTACTACAGGTAGGGAGGCTGTAGAACAGAGCCTCGATTTTCTGGTCAGCCAATGCTGCAAGCGCTGTAATTGTTGCGGCAACACGGTCCTGCAGATAGATTGTGATGGTAAAATGGCTGGTATCTCCTATCATGTACGCTTCCAGGGAATCCACGCCTGCGCTGGCCTGCGAAGCTGCCCAATCTATGGGTATCCCCTGCTTGAGCGCGTTCTCTATATCCTCTTTGCTGAATGTCAGGGAATAGGGCAGAGTGCCGATGTTTTGCAGCACCTTGTCTGCAGCGTAGGATATGCCGTCGTTATAAAGGCTGTTGAAAGCATCGCCGTGTATTATGTCGCTCTTCACCACCTCGGCAGCCAGCTCGGCCCTGTCTTTTAGCACTAAGGTGTAAGTGAAGCTGTCGGTTTTGCCCACAAAATAAGGGATGATTGTATTGCTAGCAGTCTCGGCCTGTGCCTGGAGCCACTCAGGAGGCGCTATCTTTCTAGCGGCTGAGGCGACAGGTGCTTTGATAGCGTCTACGTTTAAATTGAAGTCCGGCGATACGTCAGTTTTCACTTGGTCCAGCGCTGCGGGGAGAGCCTTATCGTAGACAAAGTTATACATATCTGCCTGTTGCAGCTGGCTGTTGTAGAACCCGGGGCTGGCAAAGGAGTTATTTATCTGTGTGAAGAGGAGTGCCCCGATAAACAGGACAACGAAGATAATGATGAGCGGAATGGCTGCTATTCGTCTAAACCACATCATAACAGTTCACACTTTTACTCAAGCCAAGCTGCCCCCAAGATTAGCATATTCACTGCAGGTTATGCAATAGTTACTTCGATGGGTTGTGGGTGACAAAAAGTAGGGGCATTCAACTGAACGGCCCTTATACTCGTTAATCGTGTGGAATTACGTGCCTGACCGCTTGATTTCAGGGATTGCCCCCGGCTGGCCTTGGTGTTATCATCTTGGCACTTTAGTTCGTGATAGTTTGAACTGATGAGGGGTGATGAGCATATGGTTGATAAACAGAAGGGCGACAGCCTTTTTCCCAAGATGACCGTGGGGGTAATGGGGTCGGCGGGCGGGACGCTGGAAGAGGAAGTGCGCGTGCCGGTGCGCCGCCTGGGCGCTGCCATAGCCAGGCGTGGCTATGTACTCATAACCGGGGCCTGCCCGGGCATGCCGCATGAGGCTGTCAAAGGGGCCAAGGAGCAGGGGGGTATTGTGGTAGGCGTCTCTCCGGCCCTCAACCTGGATGAGCACGTCATGAAGTACCACTCACCCACGCGGGGCTATGATGCTATCATCTATACCGGAAGCGGCCTCATGGGGCGTGAGATAGAGAACATCAGAAGCTGCGACGTGGTTGTCTTCGCCGGGGGCCGCTCGGGCACGCTCGGGGAGTTCGCCATCGCCTATGACGAGGCGAAGGTGATAGGAGTCCTGGAAGGCACCGGCGGCATCACACAGCATTTGAGGAAGATAATTAGCTTTGTGAAGAAAAAGACCGGGGCTGTCATATGCTACGATGCTGACCCGGAGCGCCTCCTGGATAAGCTGGAGCAGGTTTACCAGGAAAGCATTCTGCCCCGGCACTTAAAGGCCCTGAAGGGCCGCGACCCCGATGGAGTGCTTGAGCCGAACGGCAACGATGAAGAGGCTCACCGGCATCTTTAACCCGATGATGCCCGAATCGGCATTCTTATCTAATCGCAGGCCTGGAGCGGGTGCTCCAGGCTACCCTTAAGTATGTCAACGACATCGAATCATCGCCCTAATCTAATCTTAACCCAATATCACCGCGTCCCGATAGCCCGGCACCGATATAGGCCACCCCGTTTTCTCTTTCACGAAGTCGGCAAAGTATTGGGCCGCCTCGGCCTCGCCGTGGGTTACGAAGAGGTGCCGAGGAGGCTTCTTCAGCCCGGACAGCCATCTGAACAGCTCGTCTCTATCCGCATGGGCAGAGAAGCCGTTTATCTTAACAATTCTCGCCTTGATGGGGTACGTC